>DAHVFL010000376.1 GCA_027316975.1 Chloroflexota bacterium
CTATATGTTCCGCCTGGTGCTGGGTATTTTCTTTGGCAGGTATCGCGGCAGTGGCCCCGCGCAGCACAGCGCTGGTGAAGGCGAAGGAACAGAGGTTGAAGAGCATATCCAGGGACATGGCGGCTTTTACAGGATTTATGAAGCGCCCGCCATCATGACGGTACCTATGATACTCCTGGCGGTATTCGCGGTTACAGGCGGGTGGATAGGTTCGTTCGGGCTAATTGGCTTACCGAACTGGCATCCACTGGCAACCTTCCTCAGTCCGGTTTTTACCAATCGGGCCTGGTCGGTAACACCCGTTGCCTTTCCAGAGGCTTCATTGACCATGCAATGGGTATCGACGGGTTTGAGTGTGGCCCTCGGTGTAGCGGGCATTCTTGGCGCAATAGCCCTGTATGGAAAGGGTTTCGAGTACAAAGAGAGCAAGAATCCGTTCTATCAACTGGTTTTCCACAAATATTACATTGATGAGATATTGAACGATGTCATCGTCATTCCCCTGTTGTGGTTTGGCCGCTCGGCATCGCGACTGCTCGAAGGCACTGTGCTGGATGGTGGCAGCAGGGAAATTGCGTGGGTATTTAGCCGCACCAGCGCCGGATTGCGCCGCCTGCAAACGGGCTATATGCGCAACTACGCGCTGGCAATCCTGTTCGGTGTCATTTTGATTGTCATCTATTACGCGGTGAGGGGGTAGTGGCATGTTTCCATTATTATCGCTGATAACATTTTTGCCCCTGATCGGTGGCATTGTGGTTCTATTTCTACCGCGCGAACGTGTGAGGGTTATTCGCTGGACGGCGCTGGGCTTTGCGTGGGCCGATTTGCTGATCGTGCTGGGCCTCGCGCTGGGGTATTCTCAGGCAGTTCCGGGTTTCAACGCGACTATCGTGGGCGCGGGAGCAACGGCAGCCTACTATTCGGTCGTGCATGAGCAAGTCACCTGGATTGCTACGCAGGGCTTCAATCTCAACTATAGCATGGACGTGGACGGCATTAGCCTTTTGCTGGTTGCGCTGACCTCGCTGCTCACGGTTATCTGTATTGGCGCGTCATTCCGCGTGGAGCAGAAGGTGAAGAATTACATGGCCTTCATGCTCTTGTTGGAAAGTGGCATTCTGGGGGTTTTTCTCTCATCAAACCTCTTCCTATTCTATATTTTCTGGGAGTTGATGTTGATCCCCGCCTATTTCCTGGTGGGAAGCTGGGGCGGCGAGCACAGGATTTATGCCGCCATCAAGTTTGTGCTGTTTACCTCTGCAGGCAGCCTCTTGATGCTGGCGGGCATCATCGCGCTTGGCTACTATCATCAAAAATTGGCGGGCGGCGCGTATACGCTTGATATTCCCACGCTGCTGAACGGCAAGCTCGATTCCACGGTGCAAATGTGGCTTTTCCTGGCCTTTGCCGCCGCCTTTGCCGTTAAAGTGCCACTCATCCCCTTCCATAGCTGGCTGCCGGATGCGTATAGCGAAGCTCCCGCGCCTGTGACGGTTATGCTGGCGGGAGCCATGTCTAAAACGGGAGCCTATGGCTTCTTGCGTTTCTGCATCCCATTGTTCCCCGATGCCGCGCGCACGTTAGCGCCGCTCATTAGCACGCTGGCGGTTACCGGTATTCTTTACTGCGCGGCGCTGGCGCTGGCGCAGGTCGATATGAAACGCTTGCTGGCGTATTCCAGCATCAGCCACCTGGGCATCATCATGCTGGGGATCTTCGCGTTCAATGCGCAGGGCATCGAGGGGTCGGTGATGCAGATGGTTAATCATGGCGTTACTATTGCCGCGCTCTTCCTCATCGTAGGCTACATCGAGACACGCACCGGAACGCGCCGCTTGAGCGATTTCGGCGGGCTGGCAAAGCGCGTTCCGGTGCTGGCAACGGTGATGTTCATTGCGGCCCTGTCCTCGCTCGGACTGCCCGGCTTGAATAGTTTCGCGGGTGAGTTCCTGGTTTTGCTGGGCGTCTTCCAGAGCAGCGTCATCTTTGGTGTGCTGGGCACGGCGGTTATTGTGCCTGCCGCGTGGTATATGATGCGTTTTTTCCAGGGCGTCATGCAGGGGCCGCGCAAAACCGACGGTCCGGTAGCTGCGCTCGAACGCAAAAACATACTAAGTGATATTCAACTGGGCGAGTTCCTGTGCGTCTTGCCCCTGTTGTTCCTGATCTTTTATATTGGCTTTCAACCACAACCGCTCATCTTCCTGATGGAACCGGCGGTCGTGAATGCGCTCCAGCATTTCGCGAGTGCGTTAATACACTAAGCCGAGGAATCATTATGTCGTTCACGTTTATTGCATCTGCTGCTGATTGGGGGCGTATCGCGCCAGAACTGGTTCTGGCGATCTTCGCGCTGCTCATCTTGCTCACGGATTTGCTCTTGCCGCAAGCAGGGAAAAAGGGAATGAAGGCTGGAGACGGGGGGAATTTCATTGTGCTGCCCGTGTTGAGCCTGGTGGGGCTAGCGGGCGCGTTAGCCGCGAGCATTATCCTGTTCAACTTCGGTGATTACCTGCCTGCCTTTAACCATATGATCGGTTCCGACCCTGGAACGCTTTACGCTTATTTCATTATCTTGACCGCGAGCGCGCTGGGTATCTTGCTTTCGCCTGCCTATTTGAAACGCCTGAACCTGCTGCACCAGGGTGAATACTACGCGCTGATGCTGCTCGGCACGGTTGGCATGATGATCATGGTGGCCGCGACCAGTTTCCTGACCATTTTCCTGGGCCTGGAGATGCTTTCGCTGGCGCTCTACATCCTGTGCGGCTTCGTCATGCGCCGCGCCACTTCACGCGAATCGAGCATGAAGTATTTCTTACTCAGTTCCTTCGCCTCGGCCATCCTGCTTTACGGCATTGCCCTGACCTATGGCGCAACGGGCAGCACCTCGTTTGCCGGCATAAGCAATTATTTGCTGCATCGCGCTGATCTCTTGCATCTACTGCCGGGCGCTCATGTTCCTGCACCGACACTGCTCTTGATCGGCATGGGCCTGCTGATGGTTGGTTTTGCCTTCAAGGTCTCTGCTGTGCCATTCCAGGCATGGACGCCCGATGTGTATGATGGCGCGCCCGCGCCCGTGACGGCTTTCATGTCGGTTGGTACCAAAGCCGCGGCGTTGATCGCCTTCGCGCGCGTCTTCGCCATCGTGTTTGCCCCTATTAGCAATGATTGGATGCCCGTCGTGTGGGCTATTACTGTGCTGACGATTGTGGTTGGCAACATCCTCGCGCTGGCGCAGAGTAACGTCAAACGTTTGCTGGCCTACTCGAGCATTGCCCATGCTGGCTATTTGTTGATCGGCGTCGTGGCGGGCGGCACGGTTGGACTCTCTGCTATCCTTTTCTACCTGTTCTGCTACGCTTTTCTGAACCTGGGAGCTTTTGGCATCGTCTCCGTGCTGGAACGCGCCGATAATTCCGGCAGCAATCTGAGCGATCTGCGCGGGTTGTGGTATCGCCAACCGCTGCTGGCAGGCTTGCTGGCCTTCTTCATGCTTTCCCTGGCCGGTTTCCCGCCCATGGCCGGCTTTGCTGCCAAATACTACATCTTCTACGCCGCCCTGCAAAGCGGTCATCCCGAACTGCTCATCATAGGCGTGCTTGCCAGCGTGCTCGGCATGTACTACTACCTGCGCGTAATCGCTGCGATGTTCATGGAAAAAGAAGCCGCGGCGCACACTGCCGGTGTTGCGACAAGCGTACCAACAAGGCCCGCGCCTGTATCAGGTCGCCGCGTCAATTCCGGCAAACCGGGCAATAACGCAGCCGCCACAGCTGTCGCTGTCAAACCGCCAACGGCACCATTGAGCAAAGAGAAAACGTCTGTAGTCGCGGAAAAAGCTCTTGAACGACCAGTGGTAATCAAAGGTTGGACTACCTGGGCCGCACTGGGTATAACGGTGGCGGGGACGCTGTTGATGGGTACGGCGCTGGCCTACTGGCTGGTGAACCTGGCGGTGTACGCGGTGGGCGTGATGATGCGGGTGATGTAAAGGTACGTTCAGAAGGCTACGGCCCATTGCTAGCTGAGTTGTTGTCTTGTATGGCCGCGCATTATGGGCAGATAGCGGCCTGGCATCAAGCTGACATAAGCTTACGAGGAGGGGGAATAGGATCACCCCAGGCGCGACTCGCCTCAATTCAACTCTCGATTGCCTCCTTCAGGCTTTTGAGTGTGTTATTCACATCATATCACCAAACCCGCCAAAAACCTTGACGAACCTCTCTTCATGACGGTAATCTTGCAAGTAGAGCTTTTCTATCGTATTTACCCCGTTTCCGTTGCCAGCTATCTCTGTTTTCTCTATCGATAGTCGTTGCTCTGAGGGAACAGCAACGACTTGCACCAGAAGAAAGGAAACCCGCTAATGGCACGCACACCGCTTTTACACGCGCTACAGCAACTTACCCGCGATTTTGGCGAGGCAAACGACCAACATATTTCTGTTGAAGAGGTGCAGGAACAAAGACGTGGCGGCATAAGCAGGCGCGATTTGCTGAAAGGCGCGGGGGCTATCGCCGCCGGGGCTGCTCTGGCTGGCCCGTTCATCTGGGGTGAACGAGTGCCGAATGCATCAGCCAGCGGTGTACCGCGTATCGGCATTATGGGCGCGGGCATTGCTGGCATGACTGCTGCCCTGACG
>DAHVFL010000377.1 GCA_027316975.1 Chloroflexota bacterium
GAAGATGAGTCTGCATAAGCAGACTCATCCATCTTTATCGATGTGTTTTGTGTATGAAGGCGGGACTCGTGAGCGAACAAGAACGCCAGGAAAGCAATACGAATACTCCTGTTTCTACGTCATATCCTCTCGTGGCGTTGAAGAGCATGGTTGTGTTTCCCCGCACACGCATTACCCTGTCTATGTTGCGCGAAAAGTCGGTTCGCGCTGTCGAAGAAGCAATGATGAATTCCGGGCGAATGCTCGTCACGGCTTCGCAGCTTGACCCTGAAATTGAGGACCCCGGGCCTAAAGACATCTACCCCTTTGGCACGCTGGTGGAAATCACTACCATGCATCGCCAGCAGGACGGCAGCTTTCAAGTACTTTTCAATGGCCTGCGCCGCGTGCAGATCGACGAGTTTGTCGAGCAGGAACCATTTATGCGCGTCGTCGTCAACCAGCTTATAGAAGAGCAGTCGCACGGGCCGCAGGCCGATGCGCTGGTGCGCCACGCCACCAACTTATTTGAACGCTACGCCCAACTCAATCGCCGTTTCTCGGTTGAAGACATTAACTCTATCGTTGGCATCAAATCCTCTACGCGCCTCTCGGATATGCTGGCCGCGCACCTCGTGACCGACCCAACGCAGCAGCAAGGCCTGTTGGAGACGCTTGATCCGCTGGCGCGCCTCGAAAAAATCTGCGTCATTATGGGCAACGAGATCGAAATTCTTGAACTCGAATCGACCATCCGCAGCCGCGTGCGCTCGCAGGTTGACCGCACACAGAAGGAATTTTATCTGCGCGAGCAACTGCGTGCTATCCAGGAAGAACTGGGTATCGAAGGCTCCAGTGAAGCCAATGAACTACGCGAAAGACTCGATGCGAAAACCTTGCCGCCGGAGGTGGCCGCCAGGACGCGCAAAGAGATCGACCGTCTCGAACGCACTCCACCGCAAGCGGCTGAAATTCCGGTGTTGCGTTCCTACATCGACTGGATTCTGGCGTTGCCCTGGAGCGAGCGCAGCGATGATCACTTCGATATCGAAACGACACACCGCATTCTCGAAGAAGATCATTACGGGCTGGAGGGTATTAAGGAACGCATCATCGAGTTTCTGGCCGTGCGCCAGTTGCGCCAGCAGCACGCCAGTCAGAGAGGTTCGGCGCGCAGCGAGAGCCAGGGACAGATTTTATGCTTCATCGGCCCGCCCGGCGTAGGAAAAACGTCGCTGGGTCGCTCTATCGCCCGCGCCCTGGGGCGCAAGTTCGCCCGCATCTCACTGGGCGGCGTGAGCGATGAAGCCGAAATACGCGGGCATCGCCGCACCTACGTGGGCGCGCTTCCCGGACGTATCATCCAGTCTATGAAAACGGTAGGCGTGCGCAACCCGGTCTTCCTGCTCGACGAGATCGACAAACTGTCAACCGAGTATCGCGGAGACCCCTCCGCGGCGCTGCTCGAAGTACTTGATCCCGAACAAAACAGCGCATTCGTCGATCACTACCTGGAAGCTCCTTTTGATCTATCAGAGGTATTTTTCATCTGCACAGGCAACGTAAAATACCAGATTCCGCGTGTCCTGGCCGATCGCATGGACATCATCGATCTCCCCGGCTACATGCTCGAGGAGAAGGTCAATATCGGGCTGCGTCACCTGCTGCCCAAAGTACTGACGGAACATGGCCTTACGCCGGAACAGATGAAAATCCCGCAAACCGTCATGCAGCATATTGTGACGGGCTATACGCGTGAAGCTGGCGTGCGCAGCCTTGAACGCCAGCTTGCCGCCATTTGCCGCAAATCTGCGCGGCGCATCCTCGAGAAGCCCGATACCCATATCCGTCTTACCAATCACAGCCTGGAACAATATCTTGGTCAACCTCGCTACAGCGAAACGCCTTTCAGCCGCAAAGTGCAGGTTGGCGTTGCCATGGGGTTGGCCGTGACCGAAATGGGTGGGATGCTCCTGCCCGTTGAGGTAGCGACCATGCAGGGCAAGGGCGAGTTGCTCATTACAGGACAGCAGGGCGATGTGATGCGCGAATCCGCCTATGCCGCGCTCTCCTATATTCGCTCGCGCGCCGAAGAACTGGGGCTTGACCCCAATTTCCAGGATAGTATCGACTTGCATATCCACATGCCGGAAAATGCGCAGCCCAAAGATGGCCCATCGGCAGGCATCACCATTGCTACCGCGCTGATTTCCGCGCTTACCGGTCGCCCGGTGCGTTCCGACCTGGCTATGACGGGTGAAATTACGTTGCGCGGGCGCGTGCTGGGTATAGGTGGCCTTAAAGAGAAAGCGCTGGCGGCGCATCACGCCACTATTTATAACCTGCTCATTCCATTGGAGAATAGCAAGGACCTGGCAGACATTCCCGCTAAAATCCGGCAAAGTATGCATTTTACCAGCGTGGATACCATGGATCACGTCATTGAGGCGGCTCTGCTTCCCGCGCCAGCCTCCACTGAGTCGCCAAAACGGAATGAAGAGCCGGAGCCGCGTCCATTGCACCTGGATGAGCGCACAGTATCGAACCCTAAGCGAAAAATGGCATCTTCCCTTACTCCTGCTGATGTGCAGAATGAAACCGAACCTTTCCTCATTCCGCCTGCCGACCGCAATGTGAGCGGCGATTCCTATCCATCGGCGCAGGCGCAAAAACCGGAGGAGTAATACTCAACGTATGGCAGAACAAGATATATCGTCGATGCAAAACCCTTTTCTGATGAGCGAGCGTCTCTACCTGCGCCCGTTAGAGCCAGCCCAGGATAACCACCTGTATTCCACCTGGATGAATGACGAAGAGATCCGCCGCTATTTCTCGATTTACCCCACCAGCGACTTCCGCGCCAGAGAGCGCCTGGAGCAGTTGTATCGAGACGGCAAACACATTATTTTCGGCGTGGCCCTCAATAGCGATAATCGGCTGATCGGCCTGGTCGGGCTGAAAGATATCAACTCTATCAACCAGAGCGCGGAATTTTATGTGATTATCGGCGATCGTTCAGCCTGGTTCAAAGGCTATGGCACCGAGGCTACTAAATTGATGTTTCGCTATGGCTTTATGGAACTCAACCTCAACCGCATCCAGACGCAGGACATGGAAGACAATACGGGTGGCTGGCGCGCCGATGAAAAAGCAGGTATGAAGTTTGAAGGTACGCTGCGCCAGGTTATCCTGCGTTTTGGCAAATATCACGATGTGCGGGTCTACAGTATACTTCGCAGCGAATACCTGGAAAGTCTCGAAAAATAATATGCCCATCACAATTTCAGAAATCGCTGACCGGGAGCAGTGGAACGGGTTCCTCACCAGCCAGCCGCGTGGGCACCTGTTGCAATCCTTTGAATGGGGCGAATTGTACACATACCTGGGCGCGCGTGTCTTTCGCCTGGGCGCGTTGCAAGACGGGCGCATTGTGGGCGCGCTCTCGCTGACCGTCGCGCCCGTTCCCCTGCCTGTGCCAGGACTCTACTGGAACTGGCTCTATGGCTCGCGTGGTCCTACTGTAGAAACGCTCACTTCGCCTGCCCTGCCTGCCCTGATCGAGTGCGTGCAGAAAATCGCGAGGGCCGAACGCGCTATTGTGCTGCGCCTCGAGCCAAACATCGCCGACGATGATCCCGACGAGCACGTCTGGATCGACGCGTACCAGAAGCTGGGATTTCACGCCAATCCCAACGCCGTGCATGGGCGACGAAGCTGGGTGCTCGATATCCGGCCCGACGCCGAAAAGCTGCTGGCCGATTTCAAGACGACCTGGCGGCAAAACGTGCGCGTCGCCGAGCGCAAAGGCGTGATCATCCGCGAAGCCACCAGCGACGCCGATTTCGATACCTACTACGACCTGCTCAAGCTCACCAGCGACCGCGACGCCTTCTTCATTCACCGCAAGGACTACCACCGCCAGATCTTGCGCCACTTTGCCAGCCGGGGTGATGCTGTACTCTATCTCGCCGAACACGAAGGCGAAGCCATCGCCGCCAAGATGCTGATTCGCTTCGGCGACTGGTGTTGGGACATATTCGGAGCCTCGTCCAACCATAAGCGCAACTTGAAGCCAACCTACCTGTTACAGTTCCGCTGTATCGAATGGGCCAAAACGAAAGGCTGCTCCTACTTCGATTTTCGTACCATCCCCGAAATTCTTGAGCCGGGTGAAGAGATGTGGAGCGTCTACGAATACAAGAAAGGCTTCGGCGGCTTCTCCCGCTTGAACATGCCTACCCAGGACTACGTCTATCGCCCGCTTATTTACAACACCTGGCGCAAACTCGTCGAGGCCCGCCGCGCCCGCCGCCATGAAGAACGCAAACACGTCGAACTCAAACGAGCCGCCCGCCGCCTGATTGCAAAAGAGTAGTACACGAGCCAGGGCGGGGGAGGATCAGGGCAGGGGCAGAGCCGCCGCCCTGGAAAATGAGGGATTTATCAGGAGGAAGTATATATGGAAGCGCGTATCATCACCGACCGCCAGCAATGGAATGACTTTGTGGCGGCTTCGCCCTGTTGCAACATCACCCAATCCTACGAATGGGGAGATCTCGCTCCGCACATGGGAGCAGAAGCCCTGCGTACCGGCGTCGTCGATGACGATGGGAAACTGCTGGTCGCCATGCTGGTGCTGATTATGCGCGCCCCTGTG
>DAHVFL010000378.1 GCA_027316975.1 Chloroflexota bacterium
CCAGAATAGATTTCTCACTGTTGCGCAATACACCCTTGATATGCTGGATGTATTGAAAGAGATGAGGCGACTCTTGCGATCAAATGGCAGGGCGATCATTGTGATGGGAAGAGAATCCAATGTGCGCGGACTTCGCTTCAAAAATGGGCTACTCGTGGCAGCGCTTGCATCGGGCGGGAGCGGTTTTCACCTTGAAACACGCCAGGAACGGAAATTCAAAAACAAGTTTGGTGAAATCATTTATGAAGATATTTTGCATCTATTTCCTGATCCTCTGGGCCGTATAGCTGATGATAGTTTTGCTCACTCACTTGCCATGTGGAGCCTGCTAGAGGCATCTATCAATGCGGAAGAGGAAGTTCGCAATGAAGCCTTAAATGCTATAGAACGCACTACCAGCGTCCAAAAATCACCGCTATTCAGACCACCAGTAGATCACTACCAGCCTGTTAAAGTCGTCAGGGAAGAAATTACACCATATGAAGTGAAGGGTACCACTATGAAACCTTATGCAACTCCACACCTGGATAAATTGAAAGCAACACTTGCCAATGATAAGCTGCCGCCTGGGGATAAGCCGCAGGTAGAGAAGGCAATTGAGCATTACGAGCAGTGGATTGCTAATATGGAAATCACGATGGAAGCAGATATGGCCGAGGGCGAGCGATTGGAGCGTATGGTCGGCCTTTTGAACGCTTACAGAAATCGAATGGACATTGATCTCATATTTGACAGCCCCGATGAATGGCTTTATCGCCAGAAGGGACAAATCAAACTGGATAATAGCGTCATAGAAGAGTTTCTACCACGCCTTATTCATTTTTCACTTATCCCTGAGATCGCAGAAATGAATATTACTGTTGGTCCAGTTAAAGCTTTTTCATCCCTATGGTTCGATTCGAGTCTGATACAACCTGCTGCTGCGGGTGGTTTGAATATTCGCACCAAAGATCAAGATTTCGCTATTAGCAAACCTCTCTACATCAAAGCTTCTCACTCGCTTACATTTGAGGAGCAAGTAGAAGTCTCTACCAATCTCGCTTATGTTGCAGCAGAGTGTAAGACTAACCTTGACAAGACAATGTTCCAGGAAGCATGTGCCACAGCCCGCGATCTTAAAACGGCCATTCCTGGCGCAAAATATTTCCTTCTCTGTGAATGGCTTGACATGACACCTGTAAGCAGTAGAACCACACCTATCGATGAGGTTCTACTGTTAAGAGGCACGAAGAGAATCGGCTCAAATATCAGGCACAACTTCAGCACATATAAGGGGCGCCAGGAAGCAAGAGAGCCTTACCTTGAGTTTCTGAACAGCCATCCTTACAGAGCAAAAGTCTTCGAGCGATTTCTTGGATATATTCGCCAACTTCTCAAGAATGAACCGCTCGATGAACAGACTGTATTGGAGCGCGGATACTTCTGATGCAACGGTTAAACCATCCCGAATCGCGCGAACAGAAACGCCCAGATATCGCTGCGTTCCTCGATCAGCTTTGTGGTAGGTTTGCCCAATCCATGACCCGCTTTCATCTCGATGCGCAGCAGGATAGGATTCTCCCCTGCATGGGCGGCTTGTAAAGTGGCGGCGAACTTTTTAGCGTGGGCCGGGACAACGCGGTCATCGGAGTCTGCCGCCAGGATGAGCGTTGCGGGATAGACCACACCCGCTTTGACGTTGTGCAGGGGCGAGTAGGCGTACATAAACTTGAAATCTTCAGCATTGGCTTCCGCGTTGCCGTAGTCCGAGATCCAGTAACGACCGACGGTGAATTTGTGGTAGCGCAACATGTCGATCACCGGCACCTGGCAAATCACCGCGCCGAACAGGTCGGGGCGCTGCACCATGCAGGCCGCCACCAGCAGCCCGCCATTGCTGCCGCCCTGGATAGCCAGGCGCGATGAGCGGGTATACTCGTTGGCGATCAGCCATTCGGCAGCGGCGATAAAATCATCGAAGACGTTTTGTTTGCGTTCCAGCGTCCCCGCCAGATGCCATGCTTCCCCATATTCGCCGCCGCCGCGCAGGTTAGCAACAGCATACACGCCGCCATGCTCCAACCAGACCAACGCAGGCACGGAAAAAGTGGGCGTCAGGCTAATATCGAACCCGCCATAACCGTACAGGAGCGTGGGGTTGCTGCCATCCAGCTTCAGCCTCTTTTTGTGCGTCAGGAACATGGGGATGCGCGTGCCATCCTTCGAGGAATAAAACACCTGTGTTGTCTGATAGCCACCGGCATCAAAGTCCAGTTCCGGGGCGTGATAGAGCGTCAAAGCGCCGTCGGTGAAGTCATAACGGTAGATGGTGGATGGGTAGAGAAACGAGGTAAAGCTGAAAAACAGTTCCGTCTGGTCGTGTTCTCCCGCAACCTCCACGATTGAGCCGGGCGCGGGCAGTGGTATGTCGCGCTCATACCGGCCATCGATGCTATAGATTTTTATTTCATGATGCGCGTCATGCAGGTAGGTAATGACAAACTGGTGGTTGACCATCAACGCGAATTCTATGGCATCGTCCTGTTGTGGCACTACTTCACGCCAGTTCGCGCGTTGCGGGTGTTCGCTATCGATGGCGATGATGCGCTTGCGAGGCGCGTCCAGCGTCGTCTGAAAGTAGAAGATGGAACCATCGTTGCCGGTAAAATCGTAGCTGGCATCAGCATCATCCAACAGGCGCATAAATGAGCCGTCGCTTTCGACTTTGCGATAGTAGAAGCGGTTTTTGGGGTCGGTGCCATGCCAGACGCGCAGCATGAGGTATTCGTCATCATCGCTCATAAAAGGGGAAAAGCTCAGTTCCTTAAAATCGGGTCGCTCAAACACCAGCCGATCTTCGCTCTGGGGTGTGTCGAGCGCGTGCCAGTAGACCTGGCTATAGTTGCTCTGATCTTCTGGCGGCACGCTGCCCGGCTCCGGCAACCGGTTATAGAAAAAGCCGCTCTTATCGCGTTTCCAGGCCACCGATGGAAATCTACCCCGGTGGATTACCTCCGCATACTCGACACCGCTTTCCACCTGCCGGATATGCAATTCCTGCAAATCGCTGCCGTGCCGCGAAAGACCATACACCAGCAGCGTACCATCCCTGCTGAAGGACTGCGTAACCAGCGCGGTCGTGCCATCTTCGCTGAGTGTGTTGGGATCAATCACCAGAGTCGATGTGCCCTGCAATCTCTCTTGCCGGTACAGCACAGACTGATTTTGCAAACCATCATTCTTCGAGTAGAAATAATACGTGCCTTTGTGAGATGGCACCGAATATTTGGGATAATTCCATAGAGCCGTCATACGTTCGCGCAGCGCTGCCTGAGCAGGAATAGCGGCAAGATACTCTTCGCTGATGGCGTTTTGTGCCTCTACCCACGCCAGCGTATCAGGCGCGGCAGCATCTTCGAGCCAGCGATAGGGGTCAGCCACCGGCGTGCCGTGATAGGTATCAACCGTATCATCGCGATGCGCGAGGGGTCCATGCATAGTGAATCTCTCTTTCATCGATCATCAACAGGCAGGTTTCCAGATGACAGGGAATGTGCGCTGCGTCGCAGCGCACATTCCCTGTCATCTGGAAACCTGCCTGTTTTCTTATCTGACGGGCAGGCGGTCCAGCATGGCTTTGAACCAGCGAGAACGCAGTTCGCCGCCCGCGAAGGCCAGGGTTATGCAAATTCCGAGTACAGTACCGAAGATCCACAGAACCAGGGTGAGCGTACTGCTATTCATCGATAGCAAATTATGTGTCAGGTTTATAAAAGCGAGGGATAAGGAGTCACGCCCGTTGGCAAAGGGCAACAGCGTGCGTACCGATGGCTGCGCCAGGATTGATCCCAGGGTGGCAACCGTCGCCAGTATGATGGCGGCCAGCCATTCCGACAGCGATAGACGCCAGGGGAAGAAGGGTTGAGAATTGCGGCGCGGCGCCAGCGCGACACGCCGCATAATTTGCGCGTGCATATTCATAGGCTCAGCTACCATCTGCACCATCTTGAACTGGCGGGAGATTTCTTCTAACGTGACCAAATCTTCGCGACAGGCGGCGCAACGAGCAATGTGCGCTTCCAGATTGCGTACCTGCTCTAGTGTTAGTCGCCCATCAATATAGAATTGTAGTTGCTGCCCTGCTTCCCGGCAATGCATGATTAGCCTCTCGTTCCCGTGGATGAATCACGATCCAGTCCCTGCAACCGTTCTTTGAGTAAATTGCGCGCGCGGAACAAATGTGTTTTAATAGTTCCAACAGGCATAGTGAGTATTTCCGCCATCTCTTCGTAGGTCATATCTTGTAGATGTCGCAGAATCAACACAATACGGTACTTTGCAGGAAGATGAGAGAGGTGTTCCTGAACAAAAGCCTGCCGCTCATGTTCATCTATCTGTGCGCTAGCGCAGTCGAAGTTGTCTTTGCTTTCCAACGCCTGTTCCGCCTGTAACGCTGCCTGCACTGCCCGGTCGCGTTTGCGCGTCTCAAGTTGCTTTAAGGCGCAGTTATAAGCAATGCGATAGAGCCAGGTGGCGAAACGCGCCTCGCCCCGGAAAGATGGCAGACCCTGCCAGGCTGCCAGAAACGTCTCCTGCGTGATCTCGCTTGCTTCCTCATAGTGCTGAAGCATACGATACACCAG
>DAHVFL010000379.1 GCA_027316975.1 Chloroflexota bacterium
CTATTTATGTCTGTTGATTCTCCATAAGCGGATGTGAGATCCTTCGCTGCGATCAGGATGACAACACAAGCAAGCGTGTTGTCATCCTGAACGTAAAAGCTACACTTTTACCAGCACCTTTAACACGCCTGGGCGGGCGGCGTATGCAAAGGCTGCCAGCGCATCATCAAGTGAATAGCGGGCGCTTATCAATGGGCGCACATCGAGGGTGCGCTGGCTCAAGGCTCTGAGGGCGGGAGCGAATGGACCGCAGCGCGAGCCTTGCACGCGAATCTCGTCGATGACGATGGGCGCGAGGTGCAGCGCGCTGCTAGCGGCGACGGTGCTTTTTAGCGCATGCGGAATTTTGCACTTCGTTCGACCCACATCCAATCATGGTTTTTCTTCAGGGTATCCTCTCTCAAACCACTTCTACACCCCAAACAATCAACACCCGCTTTTAATCATTCCCTATGATGCATGAGGAGGATAGTGATACCGATACGACCAATCTCTTTGATAAGTGATTGTCGGAGGGAAGTGTGTTTGGAAGTTCACAAGGCGTCGTTCAGTCGGTAGCCGAGATGTGGCTCAGTAATGATATATTGCGGATGGGCGGGATCAGGTTCTAGTTTAACGCGCAGGCGGCGCACAACACCCTTGATATAATCGGTTGCGCCATTATACTGAGGTCCCCATACTCGCTGCAAGAGCAGCCGAGTGGTCAACACGCGGCCCACGTTACCAGCCAGTTGAGCCAGCAGGGCATACTCGATGGGAGTGAGGGTAACTGAACGGCCTGCCACGCTGACTTTGTGCATCTCTATGTCAATCTCTAAATCGCCGCAGACGACCTTTGTTGCTACAAGTCCGGTTCCACGGCGCAATACCGCTCGCACTCGAGCGAGTAGTTCCGCTAAACGAAAAGGTTTGACCAGGTAGTCATCAGCGCCGAGATCGAGTACAGACACGATGTCAGCCTCGCTTCCCTTGATACTGAGAATGATGATTGGAATGGCGGAGTATTCACGGATACGCTGGCAGACTTCCAGGCCGCTACAGCGGGGCATCACCAGATCGAGTAGCACCAGTTCTGGCGATTCGCGTTCGAACGCATCTAACGCTTCCAGTCCGTCGGTAGCTGTCATCATCTCGTACCCGTGGGTGGTCAGGGCTTGTTTGACGGCCACCATGATGCCAGGATCATCGTCCACTAGCAAAATTCGCTGTTTGGAGTGGCTCATAGAGTTCTCTCTTCTTTGCGCTCATATCGCTCAGTACGGCTTCCCCCCCCTCCCCAAAAGCCTCAAGTTCGGCTGGAGTGATCTTTGGCAATGGAAGTGTAAAGTAAAAGACACTTCCACCTCCCAATCGCTCCTCCACCCAGATTGATCCGCCATGCGCATCCACAATGCCCCGGCAGATGGCGAGACCCAGGCCGTTTCCTTGCATAACTGCCCTATTATGATCTCGATCCAGGCGATAGAAACGCCGGAAAATCTTCTCCCGTTCTTCCAAAGGCACTCCTGGGCCGCGATCACTCACCCCAATCAGCACCTCGGTTCCAGTCCAGCTGGCGTCTACCTTAATCGCGGAATATGGTGGCGCATACCTGTAAGCATTTTCCAGGAGATTCCATAGTACCTGAACGAGGCAATCGGGATCGACATATTGTAACGGGAGAGGCGATAGGCTCTGCTCGATGCGACATCCTTTATTCAGCCCCTCAAACTTCGCTATAGTATCAGCAATCAAAACGGGGAGTTCGGTCCAATCACGATCAAGAGGAAGGACTCCGGCTTCGATTTTCGAGAGGTCAAGCAGCTGATCGACGAGCCGCCCCAGTCTACTGGCCTGACTTGAGATATTATGCAGCAGGTTTTCTTGCTCCCGCCCTGATTGAACTATGCCCTGGTCGAGCAAGCTCTCAACCGAGGCGCGGATGGCCGTAAGAGGTGATTGTAGATCGTGAGAAACGCTTGCGAGGAATGCGCTTTTGAGTCGATCAGCCTCACGCAACATCCCCATCTCGCTCTCGGCGCGCAGCAGTTGGGCATTCTTGAGCGCCATACCAAGTTGCTGTCCAATGGTTTTGAACAAGGCCAGGTCATCCTGGGTGAGTCCTCGCGCGCTATGACTGCCAACAAGAAGTACGCCGAGGGTGGCGCTGCTGGCAGCAAGGGGAACGATCATCACGTCGCAGAAGTCTAGAGGGCGATGAGGCTGGCGGATAATACGGCCATCGCTCTTCAGGTCGTTAATCAGACATGCTTCCCCTGACATGGTAACGCGCTTCGCCACTTCATAAAGCGGCTTCAAGGGATGCGCGCATAAATCTGACAGGATGATCTCAGGTTGGCCGTATTGCGCAACCAGGGTGAGGCTATCCACGGGGTTATCCACGCCCTCGTCACAGAGGAAAACAAGGCCAGCGTCCAGGTTCATAATCTCTGCGATACGTTCCATAACAGTATCGAAGTGTTGGCCAGGATCGGGCAGGGTGTTGAGGAGTTGCGCCATAGCGTTGAGGGCTTCGACATGGCGGTTGTGCTGCTGGAGAGTGTCGAAGAGCCTGGCATTCTCGATAGCAGTAGCCGACTGCAAGGCAAAAGCGAGACCAAGCCGCACATCATCGACTATCCAGTGATACGTAGTATATTTTGGAGCGGCGATAAAGCCGATGACGCCGCGCGCAGTCATCAGAGGAAACAGAGCCATCGAGCATATGCCCATCTTTTCCACGAAGGTGGCCGGTAAGAGAGATGAGGCGAGGATATCATCAATGAGTACCGGCTCGCCGCGTTCGCGAATGAGTGAGACGACCTCAACCTGCCCAAGCAGGGCTTGCATAGTAGAAAAGGTTTCAGCGCGCAATGGTTGCTGTTCGCTCCATATGTACACATCCCCCTCACTTTTGTCTGTCTCATCGAACATGCAGACAGCAGCGCAATTGAGCCGTAATATATGGGCCAGCTGTTCAGCGACCTTATCGAGGGCGACGGATACATCCAGGCTGGCGCTGATCGCGCCGGATGCCTCTGCTAAACGCTCGGCATCCAGCGCCCGACGTTGCTGTAGGGCGAGTTGCGCCTGGATGTAATCAACGCTGGGGATTTCTGACGTTGACCAGGGCAGGAGAGGCCGCGCAGGGGCAGACGAGGGCAGGAGGGACAAGCGTGGCCCGTACCCTGCACCATTCGCAGCGGACGAGGGCGGGGGCAGAGCCATCGGCTCGTACCCTGCGCGATACGAAGCGGACGAGGGCGGGGACAAGCCCGGCCCGAACCCTGCACGATGTAATGAGGCATGATCATTAGTGGTGAGGAGTGTTTGCACTTGCTGTGAAGCGTCGAGAGTGGCTTCCGCAAGAGTGCTGGTAAGAAATGCGCGAATGAGACGATAATCGCCAGTGACATCAAGAATACCTATCACCTCGCCAGTGAATGGGTGCCGGATAGGCGCTGCCGTACACGTAAGGTCCTGCCAGCCGTCGCAATAGTGTTCGGCAGCCATCAGTTGCACACCATGCCCATCCGCCAGCGCAGTGCCGATAGCGTTGGTGCCAGCCGCTGCTTCACTCCAGTCCCCGCCTGGAACGAAGTCGATACGCGCCAGGCGGCGGCGAATGGTGGCATCTCCAACGACATCGAGCAGGCGACCTTTGGCATCGCTTAATACCACGACATAGCCGGAAGCGGCTAGAAAGTCGGTGAGATGCTCCATAATGGAGCGCGTAGCGCGTATAAGTATGTCATTAGCCTCGCGCAGATTCTGAAGTTGGGATTCACGGGCAACCGCTAGCGGCGCGTAACGCCGCGCGGGATTCACTTGAAGTACATTGCAACGCTGCCAGGAGTTGAGTATGATCGGGCGAGGAGTACGCAGGGTCAATATCCCTGTGGTCAGAAATTCATTACGCACCGTTGTCAGTTGCCGGGCGGTATGCTCGATCTCCGATGGGGAGGCAATTGATAGGCCCACGCTATGTCGTTGATTGGTCATACCTTCACCTCAATCAATGCAGGTGTGGCATGGCACTGGCCTCGTTGCCTTTGCCCGCCGTTTGAGCGTACAGTTCATGTGAAAGTACCGGAAAGGGATTTTTTATGGAAGAATCAGCCTGTAAAGATGTGTGTGTTACAAATATAATGACCACCAACCGCGACTATCCCCATAACACGTTATAGCATATTGTATTTCTTCTGTCCAGAAAACGCATAAGTCAGTGCGATTTTTTCACCGTTTTTTCACCGTCAAACCAACCTTTCTCACTCCCCCCTCACCAGCAGCATGTTACGATTGACTTAACCCCGTAGTAAGGTTCTCGTTACCTGACAAGTTTCGTAACCAGCCCTGTTAGTATCACTGTCATGTAGCTCGGCGATGTTTGACAGCCAGCAGACTAGTTACACGAAAAAGGAGAAACATTATGGCTCGTGCAAGCCTCACAAGGGCGCACCAAAAGATCCAGGAGCTTTCCTGGGAGCCAACGTTTGCCACACCGGTCAAGAAGTATCCGACCGACTACACGTTTACCAAAGCTCCCAAGAAGGAACCATTGAAGCAGGTCCTGCAGTCCTATTTCCCCATGCAGGAGGAGAAAGACAATCGCGCCATGGGGGCCATGGATGGAGCGCTGCG
>DAHVFL010000037.1 GCA_027316975.1 Chloroflexota bacterium
ATAGTACGCCTCCTTCCTACACGGGAATTTGCTGCTGCTGGCTGCGCGATTGCCCTGCCGCCAGCTCGGCCCATTCCATTTTCGGCAGCGGGGTTCGCGCCAGGCGTAGCAGGAAAAAGATCAACGCAATCGCCAGCACTACATATATGCCTGAGAAGACCAGGAAGCTGATATTCAGCCAGGGCGCGGTTGTGACAGCATCGGCGGTGCGCAGGTAGCCATAAATGACCCACGGCTGCCGTCCCAGTTCAGTCACCATCCAGCCCAGCTCAATCGCCAGAAACGACAACGGCCCGGCCAGTACAATGCCTATCAACAGCAGGCGATTTTGCGGTATCTTGCGCTTGCGCAGGAAGTAGAGCATCCAGAAGAGCCACCCTATAAACAGCGCGTAGAAGCCACTGGCGACCATACCATCAAACGAGGTATGCACCGGCAATGGATTGGGACGATCATTGACCGGAAAAGAGTTCAGCCCGCGAATGGTAGAATTGGGGTCAAACGTCGCCAGCCAGCTCAATCCACGCGGTATCTCAAGCGCGTAATAGACTTTCCCGGTAGCAGGGTCGGCCAGCCCGCCAATTTCGAGCGGCGCGCCCTTCGTCGTCTGAAACAGACCCTCCATAGCTGCCAGCTTGGCAGGCTGCCAGGTATTCAGAAAGCGCGCATTGGCATCGCCACTGACGATCTGCAACGGAATCGCAATCGCGCCGGTGGCGAGCGCCAGCATCAGGCCCTTGCGGTAATACCCGTCGCGCTTGCCGCGCAGCATGGCCCAGCCATAGACGGCGGCCACACCAAACCCCGTCGCCACATAGGATGCCAGGATCATGTGAATGGTTTCATACGGCGTGCTGGGATTGAACATGGCCTGAATGGGATCAATATTCGTGACCTGCCCGTTTTTAATCACGAAACCCGCCGGTGTGTTCATCCACGCATTTGTGCTGACGATAAACCAGGCCGACACCAACCCGCTAATCCAGATAGGGAACGAGCAGAGCCAGTGCGCCCGCGGCGTCAGCCTGTCCCAGCCATACAGGTACAGGCCCAGGAAGATCGCCTCCAGGAAAAACGCGAAGCCCTCGAAGGCGAAGGCCGGGCCGACGACGGAACCCGCGAACTTGATCCAGGTGGGCCAGAGCAGGCCCAGTTCAAACGACAGAATAGTACCCGATACAGCGCCGATAGCGAAGAGAATTGCCGACGCTCGCGCCCAGCGCCGTGTCAGCGCCATCCACTCCGGATTCTTTGTGCGCAGCGCCAGCCCTTCCGCGATACACATCAATAGCGGCAAGCCCACGCCTAACGACGCAAAAATGATATGAAACGCGAGCGATGTACCCATCTGCGCTCGCGCAGCCAGTAAATCCGACATAGCGATACCCCCTGACTGTCGCCGGTAATAGCGTATTCACCTCAGCACTATTACGCGCTACCAGGCGTAACAGTGCCAGCCATCAATTTCAAACACCTTCATTTTTTCTTTAGCCTGCTTAGATTGTAGGAGCCGGAAACACAGTAAACAACAGGAGTTTCCCTGATTCTATATCAGACTTTCCCCTATGGGCTACTATGCTATAATCTCGGTACATATATCGCGAGGTCATAGAATGCTTACTCAAACCACAGCAGCAGAAAAGATACTCAGGCGTTTCAAGGGTCTGCGCCTGCATTTGCAGGAGAACGAAACGCCACTCTTCACCATGCCCGCCATCTGGGACGGCGGTCAGGAATCGCATGGCACAGCCTGCGATATTATCGTGACCAACCAGCGCGTCTTCGGCTATATCTATTCGACGTTTCCTCGCGAGCGGCTCTTCCTCGACGCGCTTCCGCTCGCCTCTATCCGCGCCGTTACGCTGCGCGAAAAATCCTTTGAGCCGCTTTTTCGCGAGCTGCTGCTCAGCAGCAGTAAGCGCAAAATCTACATTCGCGCTCCGCGCCAGAAAATCGAAAGCTTACAGGCAACACTCCGCGCGGCTATAGCGCAAAAGAGAGATGAAACACGGCCAGACGCTGATGTGGTCGAAACACCGTCAGTGATAACCGCACAAACGCAAACTCCTGTATATGGGAAACAGGACATGCGCGGCACGTTCGAGCGTTCCCCGCTGGCAATCGTCGCGCTTTTCGTAGGTGGCCTGGCGCTTGAAATTCTCGGCGCGGTTCTCTGGATCGTTTCACAAAGCGCGCAAACTGGCCTGCCCTTGTGCGCGGCAGGTTTTGTGGCGGTCGTCACCTCGATTCTGGTCCTGCGACAGAGACGCGCGTAAGGTCATTCGCCGGAGATCACAGGTTGCGTACTTTTATATATACATCTGCGATCACCTGGCGACCTGCCCACCGTTGGGCTAATTGCTTCTCATAGGCGTTGGTGACAGGTAAGAATGGGAAAAGGCGATGCGCCGCGCTATTGACCGCCAGCAACACGCCAAAACGCTGCATTACATACGCGACGACAGGTGGCGGCGCTGTTGGCGTTGGTACTGGAAACAGGCCCGTTTGCATCTTGAACTCGATCAGACAGCCTGACGCAAATGTCGTACCTTGTATAGCTTTCATTGAGGATTGCGTATCTTGACGGGTAGTGGCAGGAACAGCATTCTCCAGGTTGTACAAATCATTCATAGCGGCATCACATACAGGATCACCGGAGTAGGCATAGTCACCAGTCACGCTCATTGACACACCCCAGCGCTGACCATCCCAGGTAATATTCAATGGCATCGCGATATCGTTTTGCTGCCCGCGAATAAAAGTATCTGCCTGGTTATCCGCAACTAGCCGTCCATCCAATGCGCTAAAGCGCCAGAACAGTTGCACATGAACGGTCGCCTGCCACAGGGTTGAGGACACCCGGCCGTCAGACGCAGCATAGAAGAACGGAGTGCAGAATAGATGGCAGTTCTGGCCGTTGGACGCGCACGCCCCTCCAGCGCAGGAAACACGTGACCAGCTGGTCGTATCAAGTTGCAGGCGCAGCGTCGCCTTGAGTGGTTGATGAGCGTTCGCGAAACAAAGCGCCGCAACCTGCAACACGGTACACGAAGGCGAGTTCGGCCCGGCTACCTCAGCAGTCTGCGCGTACAAATCTCCTGCGCGCACCATCTCGCTGGACTGCCGGCTATCCAACACCGCCTGTGTAGCCTGTAGCAATGCAGCACGCTGCACCGTCGAGAGCATAGTGAGATCTGTTGGAAAACTGATATATGAGCTGGTTCCACCTGACATTGGAGGAATTTCAGGATGCTTGCATGTATCAATACCAGACCCCTCAGGAACCGTAATGATACACTGCTGCGGTGAAAATGGGTCGGCGCGCCACAACAGCGTGTGCTTCCCGCGAGTCAAACTGAAGAGTGGGTAGATTCCGCCTGAAGCCATTTTGACAGCCTGCCCATCCACAGATAGATGCCCCCAGGGCGGGTTGGCATCCAACCGGTAAGAGAATATGGTCTGTACCGGCGCGGGAATTAGGAACCGTCTGATGGGCGTGCTACTAAACAGGATAATCACTACCGCCAGCGCCACCATTCCCACCATCGCCATTGTCAACGGCCCTTTATGCCTGCGCGCAAATAAGCGCGCATTGCCAGGAGCAAGACCGGCAGCTTTTCCCTCGTCCAGGCTCGTAATCTCAACATCTAAGTCGTCCTGCGACTCTTCAAGCTCACCATTACGCATCATGTCCCCGTCTAGTAATAATTTTTCCTTCCACTATCAGATGTACTTCCTCCCTACTGAGCTATACGCATTCTATTGACGCGCTACCCATAATTATACATCCATCACTGAAAAGAAGCTGAACGCAATGCTGCCGGTAGCAATTTTCCTCTTGCATGAAGAGCCGCTTTACGTTACACTAAGCGAACCATACACCTGTGTTTTAATGTCTATCTTAGCAAGTGTTGAGGATAATTCTTAAAAATGTCAGTTTCGCCTTCACCCTCTCACGCGACAGATACAACCACTATTTCTTTAGATCAAGTAATTGCGAGTTTCAAACAATCAGTTATTGACCGTTTTCAAATCATGGCAGGCAATCAGCTATGTGGCTATCGGGAGTATCTGTCTATACCTGAAACCTCAGATATCCGCAGCAGCGATGAAGCAAATGCCGTTGACCAACAATTTACTCGTTATATTCTCGAATGGCTTGGCTTCACTCCCTCAGACTGGACCTATAACCAGCCCCAGGCTGGCACAGGCAAGAAGTTAAATCGCCCTGATTATAGCATAAGAGGGTCTGTAGGTACCGCTTTCATCGTCGAAGATAAAAATAGCTCGATAGATTGCAATGGCGAAGAACACCTGAAACAGATGCGCCGCTACTGTCTCGGCACTGCCGGCTATGCCGTCTGGTGTAATATGCGCAGGCTAATGGCAGTGCGTTTTATGCCGGAGAATACCCTCACACATGAAACACTGGTCGATGTATCAATAGAAAAGCTCTTTGGCCCGCAGCCGCTGTTGAAAGATGAAGACAATATTCAGGCTACTAACCTCGCCTTGTTCCAACTGCTCTTTAGCAAAAACCGCTTCACAAACTTCAAGACGCTGGCCGAGAAAATCGGCGTTGACGAGCAAACGTTTGAGCAAAGAGCCATACCTATCGATACGCCGCAGGCCATCGATAACTTCATCAGTGGCAGCCGCCAGACCCTCAATCATCTGAAACTGGCCGCGCTATCGCAAATTCTGGAGGCCAGGTCCCGCAACAAAAACATCACCGACAGAGAAAACCTTTTGCACCATGAGTGGATGGAGGCCGCGCGCGACTTCACGCAGCGTATCAACTACGACATCATAAGCAAGCCGGTATTCGAGGCGATCGCGCAACTCACGCCCCGCGTAGGCATATTACCATCCTCAGAGATCTATGGCATCGGTAAGATTGTCAAAGAAGCAAGTAGAAAGACAATGGGCGTATCCAGGTTTTCTGCTACCATGCTTCCCCTGTTTGAAATCTGGCTTGACCGCGCTCTACATATCAACAGCGCACTGTTGAGACAGCAATTTGATGCAGCCGACCCCTTCAGAATTGTCCAGGCGTACCAGATTTGGAGCGAGCGACAGAGCGATCAAGAAGATGTGAAACCCGAAATTTTTGCCGAGCAGGTAGCCTATGTTTTCTTTGTGCGACTGCTGCTGGTGCGCGTTTTAGAAGATAAGCGCATTATCTCCCCGCGCCTGGCAAGCGACGGCGGTTTTCTCGAATGGAGCAACTATATCACGCGGCACTTCCAGGAGCTAGACGGCATTGGCATCCTGAACGAAAACTTTTCCAACATCCTGGCCCGCAAAGCCAGCAATTCTTATTTGCATTTCTTCCAGCAAGCCGTTTTTGACTGGTTCGATCCCGATGATTTTCTACTCGTCGAAACGCTTGAATTTCTCTGTCGCTACAATTTCCACAGCATCACAAGCGACATCATCGGCTTTACCTACGAAGCCTATATCGAGCGCAATGCGCGCGACCGCAAAGGGCATTTTCTTACCCGCCACGACGTGGTGGAGTACATGCTCGACTTGCTGGACTATACGGGGCCACAAATCATCGGGCGTAACATCCTTGACCCCGCGAGCGGCAGCGGCAGTTTCCTGGTACACGCCGCCAGACGCTATCGTAGAGCATTAGTCACTTATTTTTGCAATTCACGCGGACTGCCAGATAGCGAAGATAGCCTGCAATCCAATGCTGCGCTGCGCAAGGAGTTTGCCAGCCGCTATATTCAAGACCTCACCACCTCTTTCTGTGGCATGGAGCTAAATCCATTCGCCTGCTATCTGGCGGAGATGAACCTGCTCATTCAAGCGTTGGATGACCTGTTTGTCTTACAGCAGGCAAGCGAAATGCAACCTATCGACCGTTTTCATATCTACAACACCGATAGCCTGGATGTACCCCGCGAAATCCTTGATCGCCCGGACTTGAATAAAGAGGCAAACCGTATCAGCGTCCCTGATCGACTCAGCAATCGATTAACCGATGACGCCTACCCCATTAAAGCCATGCTCGATTCCTTTGCGGATGGCTTCTTTTATATCGTCTCCAATCCACCCTATGTGAGCAGCAAACAGGAAGAACTGGATAGCGCGCGCTATAGAAACGCTGAATTCTACAAAGTCATGCTCTCAGGTGACATGAATCTGTATTTGCTGTTCTTACGGCTGGGCCAGTATTACCTGGCTGACTTCGGGCAAATGATCTACATTATGCCGCTCACCATTTTTGGAGATAAAAGCGCCAGCGCCGCGCGCAAACAACTCAAAACAGCGCCCTTTAGCCCATCAGTCGTGGTCAGGTTTTACCGGGGCGACATCCTGTTTCCGGGCGTCGATCAGGCAGTCGCCATTGTGCGAGTCAACCGCTCACAGCCCGTCTCCTCAATCCTGGTAAGCGGCGGCAACACCATTAAAGAGGCAAGAGCCGCCCAGTTTACGGTTCCTGTAGAAGATGTGCTAGAAGCCGCCCCACAAAACCACATCTGGCAGGGAAACTGGCTGGTTGCTCAGAGCTTAGAGAGTTTCGCCATTTGGCAGCATGTCAAATCAATAAGCAATAATTTGGCAAACCAGTTAGGCTTTTTTATCGATGAAGCATTTGATAGAAAACAGGGCGACATAAACGCCACTCTCCTGAATCCGCTACGCTTAGGCGATAACAATGGCAGCTTTTCTAATGGTGACATTGCTATTTATAAGGGCGAAGATGTAAGGCCATTCTCACCATTACCTGCCTCACCCTCCGATTGGGCGAAACCATTGCAAACTGGCACACAGTTGCCTGGAGAATCTCAATATGCTTCCGAGGTCCTGGAGCAACTCAAGCAGATTACTGGCAACGAAAGAGGTATCATTTTACGCGAAGTAGCTCGCCTGAATACAAGAGAACGACTAACCGCTACCTGGTTTGAAAGAGCTAAAGATAAACCTGTTGCATTCACGCATGAACTTTGGCGCATGGTACTCAAAGATAACGCTACAGAAGAATTTGGCAAAGCTTTACTGGCAGTTATCCATAGTAACGTGGCGGCTTATCTCGTTAATCTCTTTTCCACCAATAACCATGTAGGTAAAGATGATTTAGGGCGTTTACCCATACCCGAACCCGCAAATATGCCCGTGACGCAACTGGCGAAGCTGGCGAATAAGATGCTGAACGAACGCGCCGCGATAGAGAAAGAATTTGTGCTGAAGTATGGCGCAAAACTTCCAGAGTTTGACGATGGCAACATATATCTCCCGCCCTCCACCTTTCTCGCCGCCACTCGCCTGCCAAAACTGAGCATAGCGGCGCTGGTTGGACGGGGAGAAGTGAAGAACAATGGGCCTGTGAACGGACGCATACGAGCATTGAGAGCCAGAAACTTGATTATCAGCTCAATAGACCCGACTAGACCAAACGCAACAGCATTTGCGCGGGTGCTAAAGCTATTTCTAAACGAGCCTGGACGAGAAAATGAAAGTTGGAGCGAGGCGCAAAACTGGCAATTGCCGGATAGCATAGCCGCTCAAGTATGGCTGGATAGCTACTATAGCATTAGCCAGCAGGCGCAAAGCAACTGGAACAGGTATGTCGCGCTTCAACAGCAGGTAGACGAGGTGGTTGCCGGTTGGTATGGCTTCAATAGCTCCCAGCGCGGCGCAATTCACGCGGGTCTGCCCTGGGCCAGGCGGCGGCGAAACCAGCCATAAAGGATGTTCTCCCGCCGTCCCGTCCAATAGCCCTATGGATTCTTCTCCAAAAACGTATTCAGCTCGTCCATTTCCGTATCTGACAGGCGGAACTCGGCGGCGGGAAGCAGGTTCTCTATTTGCGTAGGGTTGCGCACGCCCACGATAGCCCCCGTTACAGCCGGTTGGCGCAACGTCCAGGCGATGGCTACAACCCCTGCCGGGAGATTATGTACAAACCCAATTTCGTTCAGTTTCTCAACCAGGGCCAGGTTGCGCGAAAGTTGCGGCTCCTGAAATCGCGAGTCGTGTTTGCGCCAGTCGTCGTCCGGTAGATTCGCGACGCGCTCGCGTGTCATCGACCCGCTGAGAAGCCCGGACGCCATCGGCGAATAGACGAGTACCCCGATACCGTGTTCCTGGCAGAAGGGCAGCAATTCCCGCTCCGCTTCCGGGCGAATCAACGAATAGGGTGGCTGCAATGAGTCGATAGGCGCGATCTTCATGGCGCGGCGCATCTGCTCGACACTAAAGTTCGACACGCCAATAGCGCGCACCTTGCCTTCTTCTTTTAACCGGGCCATCTCCGTCCAGCCCTCCTCGATATCCTGTTCAGGATTGGGCCAGTGCATCTGGTACAGGTCGATCACATCCACCTGCAAACGTTTCAGGCTAGCTTCAGCCTCGCGCCGGATCGAATCCGCCTTCAAACTGCCATACAGATTGCCCTTATCATCCCAGAGCCGCGAGCACTTCGTAAAGATATAGGGATGGTAATCCCCCCCTTTAAGAGCCTGTCCTACGAGTTCTTCAGAATGGCCCAACCCATATACGGCAGCCGTATCTATCCAGTTGATACCCAGATTGAGCGCGCGTTTAATTGCCGCAATCGCCTCTTGATCGTCCTGCGGCCCCCAGCCCACAGCCCAATTATTGCCGCCAATGGCCCAACTGCCATAGCCAATCGGCGTAATCTTCATTTCCGTCCTGCCAAGTTGTCGCGTTTTCATAAGCGTGTGTCGTCCTTTCTAAAAGAGAATATTTTTCGTACATAGTATACACGCATCACATGACATTCATGCAACATTCCCACAAAAGCCAGAGCGGGGGCAAGCCCTGGCTTTCTGGCGTGTTAGCCAGCAACGTTGACACTCTCTTTTCTTAACAGGTACAATAAGATAGCCGAGAAATCTACGAGGGGCCGCCCTCTTTCTACATGTGCATAGATAAGTTGAGGCAATACACGATGAAAATCTACGTCTGTATCAAACAAATCCCGGACCCCAACACCGTTGTAAGCAAGCTCGACCCGTCAACCCGGCGGCTCGTGCGCAGCGGCGTTTCGCTGGTTCTCGATCCTGGCGACGAGAGCACTATTTCTGCCGCGATCAAATTGCGCGACACCATCGGCAACAGCGAACTTATCGCTGTAAGCATGGGACCCACCAGCGCGCAAGAGGCCATGCGCCGCGCCCTGGCGATGGGCGTAGACAGCGCCATCCTGGTGACAGACCCCGCGCTGGCCGGTTCCGATGCGCTCAGCACCGCGCGCGTCCTGGCCGCCGTCCTGAAAAAAGAAAACGCCGGCATGATCTTCTGCTCCACCGAGAGCACCGATGGCTACACCGGCATGGTTCCCGGCGGTATCGCGGAATTTCTGGGTATCCCGCAGCTCACCTTCGCCCGCGAAATCAACGTGGAGGGCCAGCGAGCCGTCATCAAGCAGGTCACACAAACAGGATACCGCACCGTCGAAAGCTCTCTGCCAGCCGTTATTACCATCGCCAGTGGCTCCTTCGAGGCTATTTATCCGACCATGAAGGGCATCATGAGCGCCAGGAAAAAGCCCTTCACCCAGTTGACCCTGAGCGACCTTGGCATCGAGGCCGCGCAGGTTGGCGAGGCGGGCGCGCGCGAACAGGTCATGACCATTGGCAAGGTCGAAGCCCGCGCCGCCGGACAGGTCATGAAGGACGATGGCAACGCCGCTTCAACCATCGCCGACTTTTTACAGCGCTACCAGTTGCTCTAGTACATCAGGAGGAGACATCTATCATGGCAAAAACAATCTGGGTACTGGTCGAGATAGAAAATGGCCGACCCGCCCGTTCTTCCCTCGAAGTGCTGGGCAAGGCTGCATCGCTGGGCCACGCCGAGGCTATTGTGCTCGGCTCACACGCTGACGAAGCAGCTTCCGGCATCGGCGAATATGGCGCGGAAAAGGTGTACGTCCATAGCGATCCCGCCTACGACACCTACCTGACCCTGCCAGCCGTAGACACGTTGAGCGACCTGCTCAAACAACATCAGCCCGACCTGCTCATGCTCGCCACGACCTACGACCTGCGCGACATCGCCGCCCGTCTGAACGCCCGCAACAACATGGGCCTCATAACAGACGCCACCGACTTGCAATTCGAGGGCGACACGCTCAACGTAACCGTCCCCTGGGGCGGCGAAACCCTCGTCACCGCCACCCTGCCAGAGCAAGGCGCCGGCATCGTGCTGACGCGCCCCAAAGCCTTCGGCCTGGAACACTTCGAAGGCAGAACCGCCGAAGTCGAAACGCTCAACATCTCGCTACAGGCCAGTTCGCAGGTGATGAAGGTACTCGAGCGCGTTGAAGTCGAGAGCGAAGGGCCTTCCCTGGAGGATGCCAGCGTCATCGTAAGCGGCGGGCGCGGCCTTGGCAAAGCCGAAAACTACCGCCTTGTAGAAGAACTGGCGACTGCCCTGGGCGGCGCGCCAGGCGCGACACGCGCCATCGTCGACGCGGGCTGGCTACCCTACAGCCACCAGATCGGGCAAACCGGCAAGACCGTCAAGCCAACGCTTTATGTAGCTATCGGCATCAGCGGCGCCATCCAGCATCTCGCCGGCATGAAAGGCTCCAGGTACATCGTCGCCATCAACAAAGATGAGCACGCGCCCATCTTCTCCGTGGCCGACCTCGGCATCGTCGGCGACGCGCTCACCATCCTTCCACAACTCACCCAGGAAGTGAAGAAGCGCAAAGCACAGTAGTTTCTCGCCAGTGCGGTTGGTGTTATAATTGAAAGATGAAGATTTAAACTTCTAAGAGGAGGTAAGCATGGCGACACCGATTGAAGAGATCAACAAACTTTTTGAACAACTCTCGCCAGACCGCCAACGGCGTCTGCTGGAATTTGCTCAAGAACTCGCCCAGACACAGGGAGCTATCTTATCTCTACCAAAAACACCTCTGCCGCCTGGCACATCTGGACGCGCGCTGCTTACCGCGTTGCAAAAGAGCAAATTGTCACCAGAGGATGTTGATGCAATGGAACGGGCATTAGAGGACTGTGAAAGGATCGAGCCAGATGAGTACTAGCTATTTGCTGGACTCGAGCGTGCTGATCTTCTCACTTCACCATGATACCAAAATCTTGCAAAAACTGTCTGAAGCAGCATCTCTCCATGTGTCCAGTATTGCACTGGGTGAGCTCTATTATGGAGCGGAACATTCCAGTAATGCAGAAATTGGACGTAACGAAGTTGACTCCTTGATACAAACATTATCTGTTCTAAAGGCCGATTACATCACCGCTAAAATTTATGGCTATATCAAGCACGAGCAGCGCATGAAGGGTCAGATGCTTCCTGATAACGATCTATGGATCGCTGCAACGGCAATCCAGTATGGGCTTACACTGGCAGCACGCGATCATCACTTTACCTGGATTGCTGATCTTTTACTTGAACAATGGTAATGTATTTAGTTGCGGAGGTTCATACTATGACTCCCCCATCACCTACCGGAAACTGGATCGGTAGTATCTTATTCATACTCCTGGCCGGAGCAGGCGTAATCCTCTTCGGCGTGCGAGCGGTCGAGTTGATTACCTTGCTGGTAAAAGCGCGGCGCACAGATCGCACCGACCATCTCGAGGAGCGTATAGGCGCGTTCTTCCGGGTCGTGCTTGGTCAGAGCGGTGTGCTGCGCGACCCTATCCCTGGCATCGCGCACTTCTTTACCTTCTGGGGCTTCATCGTCATCCAGTTTGGACTGCTCAATCTGATGCTGCGAGCCTTTGGCGCAACGCTGCCCCTGATTGGCGATAGCCAGGTGTTCGCGGGTGTGCTGGATGCCTTCATTATTTTTGTCGCCGTCGCCCTGGTCGTCTTCGCCATCCGGCGCGGCATTGTACGTCCCAAACAACTCAGCAGCTCATTGCATGGGCCACTGGATGGCTTTATCATCCTGATCGGTATTATGCTGATTTTGATCACGCTCGCGCTCGTCGAAATTTTCGACTACGCCGCGAGCGGCGGCACATCCTGGTCGCTGTTCGGATCATGGTTCGGTCCCGCGCTTAGTGGGGCAGGAACCACAACCAACCTTATGCTGTTCCGCGTCTTCTGGTGGATACACATCACCATCTTTTTCGCTTTCCTGGTCTATATTCCGCGCTCAAAGCACCTGCACCTGATGGCAACGCCCTTCAACGTCTTCTTCCGCAACTACGGCCCGAAGGGCGCGCTGCCCCTCATGGAAAACATCGAGGAGCGCGAGGACTACGGCGTCTCTAAACCCGAACAATTCACCTGGAAACAACTGCTCGACGGTTATGCCTGCACCGAGTGCGGGCGCTGCAACACCGTTTGTCCCGCCTCCAACACCGGCAAGCCGCTCTTTCCCAAAGAGATTATCCTGGGCGTCAAAGAAGCGCTGTTCGTGCAGAGCGATGAAATTCTCGGCGAGCATACCCTGTGGAGCACACTGGGCATCGCGGGCGTGAAAGCTGACAAAACACCCGGTGAGCAAGCCGCGCATTCCGAGCCCATGGTGGGCGGCATCATCACCACCGACGCGCTGTGGTCATGCACCAGTTGCCGCGCCTGCATGGAGATCTGCCCCGTGTCCATCGAGCATGTCCCCACCATCATTGATATGCGCCGCCACCTGGTGATGGAAGAGAGCGACTTTCCTCAGGAAGTGACCTCGCTGTTCAACAACATCGAGCGCAACGCCAATCCCTGGGAGATCAGCAACGATAAGCGCGCCGAATGGGCGGCAGGTCTGGATATCCCCCTCATGGGCGAAAATCCCGCAGCCGATGTGCTCTACTGGGTGGGCTGCATGGGGTCATTCGACGAACGCAACAAGAAAGTCGCTACCTCCGTCGCCAAAATTCTCAAAGCCGCCCATGTCAATTTCGCCATCCTCGGCCCCGAAGAGTCCTGCACCGGCGACCCGGCGCGGCGCATCGGCAACGAATACCTCTACCAGGTGATGGCGCAGCAGAATATCGAAGTGCTCAACGGCTATGGCCTGAACGTCAACCACAATCAGAACGGCCACAACGGACACGCTGCGAGCAACGGCGCAGCGCCCGGACACCGCACCATCATCACAGCCTGCCCGCACTGCTTCAACACCATCAAGAACGAGTACCCGCAACTCGGCGGCAACTACGACGTTGTTCACCACACCGCCTTCATTGATACACTCCTGGCGGAAGCAAAGATCAGCCTGCCCGAAGGCTTCGACGAGCGCAAGCTGACCTACCACGACCCCTGCTACATCGGTCGCTACAACGACATCTACGACGAGCCGCGCCGCGTGCTGACCGTGCTGAACAGCAACGGCATCACCGAGATGCGCCGCAACCGCAACAAGAGCTTCTGCTGTGGCGGCGGCGGCGGCCGCGCCTGGATGGAAGAGAAAATCGGCAAGCGCGTCAACCAGACCCGCGTCAACGAGGCCCTGGAGACCGGCGCGGAAGTGCTGGCCGCCGCCTGCCCCTTCTGCATCACCATGTTCGACGACGGCGTCAAAGGCGTCGAAGCCGGGGAAAAGCTGCGCATCGAGGATATCTCCGAAATCGTGGCACGAGCCATCGAGGTACAGGCAGAAGTTGAGACACGGTAATTAATAACCGGCTCACTACAGTTGCGCAATCACGGTCACTTCCCCAGGCCACGATGGCGTGGACGGAACTGATTGGGGCGAGGTCTGGTCGTCACCGCAGCAGGCGTCGTGGTAATCATCTTTTGCTTGCTCCCTAGTGGAAAACCACATGCAACAGCACGTAGACGACGTAAGAGAACACAAGCACCCCTCCTGCCACTCGCCCGACGTACCCGCGCCAGAGAAACGCCGTCGCGATCCACGTGACCAGCACGAGCACCGGCCAATCCAGTCGTAGGACAAGGGAATCGACGCGAACGGGCGTGAGCAAGGCAATGAGGCCCAGGTTAAATAGAACAAAGTAGAGCAGTGTCCCAATGAGATTGCCGGCACTCACATCATGTCGTCCGCGCCTGGAGGGAACCGCCTGGCGAGCGACTTCCTCTAGCTCGATAGCGGCTGGCGTCACAATCATCCCCATGAAGAGCGCTGGCACACCCAGGGCCGCAATCAGTTGTTGCGCGCCAGTTGCGATCATCACGCCGCCAATGCCAATCACGACCAGCCCGAATACGGTTAATGCCACTGCTTTCCAAAGGGGACGTTGCTTTTCCTGGCTTTCGGCGACTTCCTTTGAAAGGAGAAACTGTTGATGACGCGAGGCTCGAACCAGGTAGATCATTGCGCCTGCAAAGGCCAACAGCAGGATCACACCTGTCCACCGTGGCGTCACAGGGCCAAGCAAGGCGAGTCCTGCCAGCAGGGGACTGAGTGCAAAGAGGGCCAGCACTCCACGCGGAAGCCGGACCTGGAGTGGGAAGAGAAGCGCAGCCAGACCAAGTGCCATACACACCAGAAAGATCGCTCCCCCAAAGACCGTTCCCAGAGAAACTTCCGCTGCCCCCCGTCCGCCAGCCACCAGCCCAACGGCGATATTCTCGGCCTCTAAACCGGAAAGGACAGCTCCGACGGCGAAGGCGGAGAAACGCACGATCTGAGCCAGGCTCACCAGCCCTTCCAGGAGCCGTTCCGTCGCAAAGACGGCCAGAAGTGCTCCACCAACAAAAAGTACGAACGCAACAAACAGAGTCATCTCATGTCCACCCGAGGTATGGTTCTATGGTTCGACAAACAGGACACGCGCGCGTCCTGGCTTTACAAGTAATATGATTACAATGGGTTCCTGCGCAATACGTGAACGAATACGACATTATCGTGACAAAAAAGTTGGAGGCGGCATAGGTGCATGCCACCTCCAACAATTATTGGATACTCTAATCAACCAGGTTATACACGAAGTCGTACTCCGACCCTACCGGGATGCCGCGCGCGTGCAGCAGCATCCAGCCGCGCGCTTCAACATATTTACCGGTGCCTCCGGTGATGGTCAGCGTCGAATCGGTGCCGTCATCAAAGAATGGCCCTTCTACCGTGATATTACCACCCTTGAGGAATACTGTCCAGAAGCACTCCCATTCCGTCTTGCCCGTTGCCACGGTACGAATGCATTGTCCGTTGTCTTGCCCCACCTGGTACTTATCTCCAGCATCAAATACAGCATTGTGGAAGGCGAGAACGTCACCTACTGAAAAGCGTTTTGCGTTCCACTGCTGAACAGTATCGCTGGTAGCGCGTTCAACCACATGCACCGTCGTGACTCCGTTCGCGCTGGCCGAAGGACTGTTGCGCAGCAGGTTGGCGAACATCATGCCCGCGAAAATGCCAACCACAAGCGCAACCGTTGCGCAGAGGATAAGTGTCTTCTTCATGAAGATGTGGCAAGGAGACCCCTGGCGTTCATACGGGGGAGGAATTGCCACGCACCCGCAGGCGCACCGTCCCCTTGCCTTCCTCCTTTCTTGACTTCTTTGAACACGTGTGCTACAACGTTCACATGAACGAATTGCTCACGAGAACTATCTGCATTAAACTGGACGTAACAGGACATGAGGCCGCGTTGCAAGAGACGCAGCACCGTTTCAACGAGGCTGCGTCCTGGATTGCGACCCTTTGTTGGGAGGAGCGCATCACCAACACCAACACCGCCCATCACCGCGTCTACGGGGAAACCCGTTCGCTTTTTGGCCTGGGTGCGCAACTGGCGATTTGCGCCCGTACGAAGGCGATGGAGGCCGTCAAAGCGGTCAGAATCCAGGAAGCCGAGAAGCTGGCCCGCTGGCGAAAGGCGAATGCGCACAAGAAGAGTAAAGAGAAGAAGCCATTGCCACCGCCCGAACCCGCCAGTTGCCCGCACTTTAGGCCGCACAGCAGCATCCGCTACGATGCCCGCACTTACCGACTGCTCTCCCTCGACCGTGTCTCGCTCAACACCATCGATGGGCGCATCATAGCGCGTCTGCTTCCGGGCTTGCGCCAGCATGAGATGTTGGAAGACCCCGATTGGAAGATCGGCGGCGCGGAACTGGTATGGCGCAACGGAACCTATTTCTTGCATGTCACTCAGAGCAAAGACGTCCCCAATGTGACCCCGGCTGAGGACGCTATTGGGGTTGACCTGGGCATCTGCAATGTGGCAACGGATAGCACAGGCGAGCAGTTTACAGGGGCGGAAGTGCGTGAGAAACGCAGCCGCTTTGTTGCCCGCCGCGCCGCCCTGCAGCGGGTCGGTACCAAATCTGCCAAACGTCGTTTGAAACAGATGAGCGGGCAGGAACGCCGCTACATGCGGGATGTCAACCATCGTATTGCGAAGACCCTGGTCCAGAAAGCCGTCGTATCGCGCAAGGCACTGGCCCTCGAAGACCTCACTGGTATCCGAGAGTCTGTCACGGTTCGCCGCGAACACCGCTACGAACGACATTCCTGGGCCTTCTTCCAACTGCGTCTGTTTCTCATGTACAAGGCTGCCTGGGCAGGTGTCGAGGTCAGGCTGGTAGACCCAGCCTACACGAGCGCCACATGTTCGCGTTGCGGGTATTGTGCCTCTATGAATCGCCAGTCTCAAGCCTCCTTTCTCTGTCAGCAGTGCGGTTTCTGCTGCCACGCCGACTACAATGCGGCGGTAAACATTTCGCTGGTCGCCTGTCAAGCGGCCAATAGTAGCAGCGGTACGTCGCCAGCTACAAGCCCTCTGGCTTCAGCCGGGGGTTCCTGACGAATGCTTCCCCCTTTTGAAAATACAGGTTAAGCGCACCTATTGGCCCGGTAATCGTCATGGCGGCCAGACGCTGAAACCCACATGCCAGTTGGGAAGACGGTGGAATAC
>DAHVFL010000380.1 GCA_027316975.1 Chloroflexota bacterium
CTTCACAACCGTTGATACTTATAATACTCGGATTTTCCGCTATTCCTGGCGTTTTGGCACTCTTTGTATTCGTCATACTCGCCATCACAACTTCGCTCTCACAGGCCGTTTTGCGCAGCGAATTTAGCGCAGCCATGTTGCGTTTCGCGCTGTTCCCTATCGCCATTACCACACTCATCATGACGTGCGCCACCATTGCTGCCGCTTTCTGGGCTGCCAGCCTGTGGATAGCCGCTCCGCAATTCGCCGCCAGCGACGCTGGCCTCGGCAACGGTCAAACAGTATGGGTAATCGCCATTGTACTCGCTATGGCCTTCGCCACGACCCTATCCGCCACCGGTCTACGAAACGGTCTGATGGTTTTTGCCAACCGTAACGAAGAATAAATGTCGCCCCTGCCCCTGCTAAAATGGCCCACCCGCAATCAATCCTGTCATGCCTTGCGGAGCGCTGTCATCCTGAGCGCAGCGAAGGATCTCGCTCGTCATGCAGAGACCCTTCGCTGCGCTCAGAGCTTGCCCTTGAGCGCAGCGAAGGGATGACAAAGGCTTATTTGTCCTTCAGAATTTTGGCGATCTGCCGGGCATCCTGCCCCGCCTGCTTCAATACCGTATGAATCGTCTGCTCGGCAGTTTTCAGGCTGTTCAGACTCCCTTCATAGGCCGGGCGATTATAGTTGAAGTTCGAGGGTGTGAGAGCCGGAAAATCGGATTGCGCAACATCGAATTGTGACTCGGCAGTAGTCAACTGGGCCAGATAGTCGTTGTACAAACTGTTCAACTGGCCCTGCTCGCTTGCGGGCGCGCCCTGAATAGCCTCCTTGAGTTGCTCGCTCAGTCCGCGCAGTTTGGCATCAATATTCGCCGCGACATCCAGGTAGAGGCGGCGATAGTCACGCGGCAATACCACCGCGTAGATGCGGAATTGCAAGAAAATGTTGGTCACATCCTGTCGAGCAGCAGTAGCAGTCGTCTCCGCGTTCAGCTTTGTTTGCAGAGCAGTCAGGCCGCTTGCATTGGTGCTGACATCGGTCCGCAATACGTTTGCCTGGTCAGATGTAATCAACTTGCCGTTCAGGCGTTCCGTGACTTTGTTGCCCAGACCCGTTAGCGAGGTCTGACGCGCGGCGATAAGCTGGTCGCCCAGCGTGATCCAGCACTGTCTATCAGTCGCGGCGCATTTCGTAGTGGCGGGAGAAGCCGCGAACGCTGTCGCCGGGATACTGAGCGCGAGCAGGCTGAGCATACCGATAGCTACAAAACGCTTTGGCATACGTCGAAGGGTATCGAGAAGCTTCATGTCATAGTTCCTTTCAAAATAATCAACAGTTCATAGGAGTCGCGCATGAGATCATGAGATACAGGAGAGAACCCCGGCTGATTACGGCTGTCCGCCATCCTGCGCTGCGCCCGCATCAGCGTTATTGACATCGTTTCGCGCCCCATCGAGCTGGCGCAGCAAGCTCTGGATTTGCTGGTCAGTATTCGTGGCGCTGTTGCTGCCGCTATTCTGCGTAGTCGAGCCAGAGGGAGAAGGTTGATTCTGTTGTGGCTGCGTATTGAGGGGGTTACTAGCAGGCGCGCCCGAATTAGCAGCATTGGCCGGGGCTGGCGCTCCACAGGCGGAAAGCGCCAGCGCTAACAGCAGCGCAGCCACCGCCAGTAATCCCAGCCACTGGTGGCGAGATCGTGTAAACCAGTTCATTGTCATCTCCTTCAAGTATTCAAGAGGTTATTCGCTTTACACAGCCTATTCTACAGGGCAAACCTCAAGGATATCTCAAGAGCGACTCAACATTTGCTCTTGTTTTTACGCGAAAAATGGTATCGTATGCCGTCGGTACCCTCTTCGACGGAATCGCCCGCCACACTCAAGGTAGAGCGAAAGAGGCTGGTCATCTATCTTTTATCAATAAAGTCATGCGTTTACAGGCTTTACGAGAGAGATTATATAAGCTCGGATATGAAGAGGAGTTTGTTGAAACTGTTATAAGGATAGCTTATCACAACATCTTTACAAAAGAAGAACACAAGAAATTCTGTAACGCTTAGAAACGAAATAAACATCGTTCTGGAGAAATTACTCAGTGAGTACTAATTTCAACCTGACGCTATTTCCGGATTCACCCTTACCATCGACTACGACACACTCGCGCAAAGAACATCTCACATTCAAGGCGAATACGAAACAGGGGCGTCATGGATGGCTGCGGCTCACTCCAGCGTATTCTGTGCATCTGGTTGAAGAATTGGTGTCAACGTGTAGCCAGGGAGATCTAGTGCTTGACCCATTTTGTGGCACAGGTACGACTGCGCTTGCTTGCACCCAGAGCAGGATTACATGTCACACGGTAGACATCAATCCCTTCCTTGTTTGGCTCGCTAATACTAAATGTGCCGGGTATTCAGTAGAGGCTATCGAAATAGCTAGAACGGCACTAGATAAAGCCTTATTAGCCGTAAACAATGAATATCTTTCTGCCTGGACACCTCCCATTAAGGATATCAATAAATGGTGGGAATCAGACATTTTGAGATTGTTATCCCTGATTTTTGAGCAGATTAGTAACCTGACTAAGTGCAACGAAGCACAATCTCTTCTCTATATTATTTTTTGTCGCTGCTTAATTGAACTTTCTTCTGTAAGCTTTGGGCATCAATCCATGTCATTTAAGAAAGATGCTCCCTCTACTTACTTGTTTGAGATTCCATCTGTGATGCGCTTTCGTAATACGTTTCAGCGGATTGGTTCCGAAGTATTGGATTCTGCAAGCGACTCATTACAAGCCGGGCATAGTCAAGCATTGCCTGGCGATTCAAGACAGTTAGAGGCAGTTTTACCTCTGAAAAACTATACGACAGTGATTACTTCGCCCCCCTATCCTAATCGCATGAGCTATATACGTGAGCTACGACCATACATGTACTGGCCTGGTTATCTCGATTCTGGCAATCAGGCTGGTGAGTTAGATTGGCAGGCCATCGGCGGTACCTGGGGTTGCGCTAACCAGCAAACTGATGAGTTGGATACGCGATCCGCATATTCATATACCCTGTGAAGGATTTGATGAGATCACCTCGCAGATCGCTCAACGCAGTCAGGTCTTGAGTCATTATGTGACAAAATATTTTGAGGATACAGTCCGGCATATTCGTTCGCTAAAAAATGTACTGGCTCCTCATGCGCAAGTATATTATATCGTTGGCAATTCCAAGTTCTACGATGTAGTTCTTCCCACCGAGCAACTCTATGCAGCGATTTTTAAGGCTGAAGGGTTTTATGACGTAAGCATTGAAACGATTCGCAAGCGCACTTCAAAGAAAGAGCTATTTGAGTACGTAGTGTCAGCACAAATATAAACCAATGACAACCATCTTCGCTTCTCACCCTGTCCACACCCCCTGCGGATCATACTCTCGTATCACCCTCAACTCGTCTTCGCGCGGCGGCAGCGTCTCCCGGCAATCCTCAGCCAACCTCAATTCCCAGCCGGTCTGCTCCTGCGCCTGCTCAATCGTAGTGCCGGGATGATAAGATTGTAGCAACGCTTCGCCGTTTTGTTTATCAAAGGTGAAGACGGCCAGCGTAGTGATGAGCGCGGCGGGACCACCTCTGGGGAGGCCGACTCGTTCGCGCCATGACTCGCCTGCCGGGTGGTTGGCGTCAGGATAACCATAACCGGGACTGGTCACAAAATCCACTTTTTCGCGCAGGCGGTGACGTTCGTGCCGCATCATGATGGCGAGACGCTGCGAAAAGGATGCGATATCTGCTGCGCCGCCGCTGCCGGGCAGGCGCACTTTGGGATGTGAATGCTGCCAGTCGCCGATCATAGAAGTATTGAGGTTGCCGTAGCGGTCAACTTCCGCGCCGCCAATAAAGCCGAGATGCACATCACCCGCCGCCATCGGGCGCATGACGTTCAGTGTAGTCGTTGTCCAGAGCGAGCCGTAGATATTGGGCGCGTCGCCCATCGTATACAGCAATTCAGAAGATGGCACATCGCGCACCACCCCACCCTCGAAGAAGCCAGTACAGTGTGGCGCGTGCGTGCGTTTAGCCAGAGCAAAGGCGATAAGCGGCAGGCGCATCCCGACAAAGACATTCTCGCCGTCCCGTATCTGCCGCGCCGCGCAAACCACCATCAATTCTCCAGGCGTGTAATGCATTATATAAATCCTTTCTCACGCACACGAAACATCTCGTGTAATCCCGTAGTAGGGTACGGGCTGGGCTTGCCCCTGCCCTGGTCCCTCGCCTTATTGAGCGTCGTATAGGGTACGGGCCGGGCTTGCCCCTGCCCTGGTCACTGCCCCTGCCCTGGTACGTCAATACCCGTAATCGACCGGGGCCGCGTAGTGGTGTTCTTTAACGCCCAGGCTTTGCCTGCGGAACTCACCCAGTTTTTGTACATAGGCGGCGCGGTCCGCTATGCTCATAACCCATTCATCCAGCCACTCTTGAAAGCCGTCCAGGGTGCGCGTGCGAACGTGGTATTCGTGATAGAACTGGTGGTCGCGGTTGTAGGAGCCTTGCACGGCAGAGGGATGCGCTCCCCACGGTTCATGCACGACGGCGCGTACTTTGTACGATGGTCCTGCTACGCG
>DAHVFL010000381.1 GCA_027316975.1 Chloroflexota bacterium
TCCAAATTGAGTGAATCGCTTGTGGACGCCAGTAGCGACGCCCCTTGCGGATGTCCCGTGTCCAAATTGAGTGAATCGCTTGTGGACGCCAGTAGCGACGCCCCTTGCGGGTGTCCCGTGTCCAAATTGAGTGAATCGCTTGTGGACGAAGAGGACGGGACACCCACAAGGGGCGTCGCTACTGCCAGTAAATCGCGCCCGATCGAGGATTCCACGAAAAGGTAATGCGCCAACAGCATCCAAACGCTGGTGCAAGTGTTGCGCATATTCTTTAGAATCGCCGAGAGGCGCGCCAGCGACCGGCAACCGCCGGCGCTTAAAGCCACAGGCGCGTCATTGCGCATCAGCATCGTGGCGAGTGTGCGCTTTTGCTCGCCGCCCCTGCTTTCATAGATGGCCTGTAGCAAAATCTCGATATCCTGCTGCGAAATGAAATGGTCGCTCAGACGCGCCGCCCGCACTATGCCCATACTGCCGGAGTCTGTCAGCAGCATGATAATCGAGAGCAAGTTCCTGATGTGTTGCTGCTCAAGCATTCCGCCGCGTTCAATTACGGGCAGGTTCGCCGCGACCAGAGCGCGTGTCACCTTGCGCGCCAGGGCGCGCGTGCGACAAAGCACGACCATATCCCGGTAAGCGTAGCCCTGCTCGTGTTTGCGTCGCATATCGTTGATGATACCGTTGAACTCGCTAGCTTCATCGGGCGCGTTTGCCAGCGTGATATATGGTTCCGTTTGCGTTGCGCGAGCCGTCGAAACCGCGCCGGCCAGCGTCTCTGTTTCGAGTTGCCTGCGACGGAATGCATCTGCCAGGTTGACGATATCGGGTCGCGAACGATAGTTGCGACTAAGCGGTAGCACAATCGCGCCGGGGTAGTCCTCGTGAAAATGAGCGATATTGGCGGGCGAAGCCCCGCGGAAGCCATAAATGGCCTGGTTGGCATCTCCGACCACCCATACGCGCTGCGCATCGCCCGCCAGTAAGCGCAAAAGCACGCCACTGGCGCGGTTGATATCCTGAAACTCGTCCACCAGAATATGCTGGTACTGCTCGTGCAATTCCGCTCGCACATCTGGATGGTCCTGCAACAGTTGCACCGCCAGCATAATCAGACCGCCGAAATCGGTATCACCCTGCAACTCTAAACTCTGCTGGTAGAGCGTGTATACAGCGGCCACTTCGAGCGCTTTCTCCGCCGCCTCCTGCTGTTTTTCATCTTGCGCCTGCTCAAGCATAGCCTGCGCCAGGCGCCTGTACATATCTGGCGTAACCAACTCGTCCTTCGCGCGCGAAATAGCGCCGAGTAAATCGGGAAAAGATGCAGCAGGATAAGCCAGGTTCTGATAATGGCTCAGCGGCAGTTCCGCGGCCAGACGGCGCAACAGGAAATACCCTTCCGCGTCATCGATAAACGCGAAATCCGCGCGCAACCCCACCAGCGCGCCATGCGCGCGCAACAATTCCGCGCAAAAAGCATGAAACGTGCTCACCTTTGGCTGCGAATCATATTTTTGCGTATAGGGTAGGGGCGTACCCTTGCGGTCGCCCTGGTTAGCTACTTGTAGGGATGCCCCCATGCGGTCGCCCTGGTCAGCTAAGCGTTCCTGCATCTCACCCGCCGCCTTGCGCGAAAAAGTCAGCGCCAGGATATGCTCAGGCGCGATGCCCTGCTCCCGGATGAGATAAGCCGCTCGTCCGATCAGCGTGCTGGTTTTCCCGCTGCCCGGCCCCGCCACAATCAAAGCTGGCGTCCGCGCCTCAATCGCCGCCCGCTGAAACTCATCATACCGCTCTATCCACGCCGTATCCCCCTCGTTCTTATCCTGCTCGCCTGCATTCCCATCCCTATCCCCATCATCTTCCACATCGCCCATCACCAGCTCCGCCAGCCGGTTAAGCATCGCGCTCTGTGAAACCTGAAAAATATTGGCAAGCTGCGATGCCTGCGTATCTCGCGCCAGGTAAAGCGCGCGTACCCTCTCCAACGGCATCAGCAGTTCCGCTGCGAAGATATTGGCCGCCAGTTCGCGCTGGCTGCGCGGATCATACGCCACTCCAGGGCCGAGCAGTTCCTCTGCCTGTTCCTGAAAAGTTGGGCTGCTCACCTCTTCACGCACATCATCTGTCGAACAGGGGTCCTCACGTGACCCTCCCTCGTCGCCAGTCGCCATAGCTATACCGGCCCCGATGCTCTCAAATAGCGGCTGCAGCCGCGAGGCGACATTGCGATGGAGCATGGCATGGCCCAGTTCGTGCGCCAGCGTGAAACGGCGCAACAATGCAGGAAGATCGCGACGCAGCCAGATCAGGTTTTCCACCGCGTCCAGATACCCAAATGTGCCTTCTGGCTCATCGCCCGCATGAAACGTTTCGACTTCCAGATCGAGCCACCGCGTAATCATTTCAAGTGGCGTGCAATCATCCCGCCACTCCGGGTGACTTTCCCGAAAGCTTCGCAGCAGGTGCCAGGCCCTCTCTCTTGCCTCAAATTGTATACGCTCTTCCATATAACCACCCTGTTCTTAAATTGTCATTCTTCTTAATTGTCATTCTGAGCGAAGCGAAGAATCCCATTATCCATCGCGATTGTCATTCTGAGCGAAGCGAAGAATCTCACTGCCCATCGAGCCAGATTCTTCGCTTCGCTCAGAATGACAATGCCATGCCTGATGTTGCAAATATTGTACCATGCCTGTGTTGCTTTCATGTTCTTCTTCTTACAGACGTATGTGGTAAAGGGGAGAAGCCATACACATCATACCTCATGTCTGGTATAATCAAATACATTAACGGTTCACACCACGCTAATTGAAAGGGATGCTATGGAAGCAGCCGAGATACTCGAGAGAGCCAGATCATCGGGTGAGGAAACGCCCCCAGGCTGGCTTGTCCTACCGTTACTAAAAAACAAATTAACGACCGGCATTCTTGGCTGGGCCGTTGGCTCAATTATTGGCTTTGGACTCTTCGCATTTATTGCCTCTGTCACTATTCCCTACAACTTCCAGCAAAGCGCCTTCGCCGGCTGTTTCGCAACAGCTCTCATGCTTGTCACGCTCTTTATTGGCGTGGGGAGTCTCTGGTCGCTCATAACAGATGCCCGGCGTTTGCGGCATATCGAAAAATACCTGATCGTGATTACCCCGGATGATTTTGTGAAGCAGGAAGGCGATAAGGTTGTGCATGTGCCGCTCATGTATGTCCGGCACGTCACAGCACGCGGCGCGCCCCCTCCCGATCGCTCCGCTCCCCGCAACACCATACGAGACGTTTCCGGTGCGGGCGAAAACATGGCCGGCTTCATTTTTGGACGCGCCTTCTTCCCATCCGGTCAGAAAATGCGCCGCAAGCGCATGCGCACTCCCACCACGCTGGCATTTTTAGATACGCGCACCGACAGCGAGACCGTTGTAGCTACCGACACCTCGTATGGAGATACCTTCGAAATCGCCGCCTATCTCAAACAATATGCTGCGCGGTTGCAGCAAATATTGTAAAACAACACAGTAGCGACACCCCTTGCGGGTGTCCCGTCCGCATCTCCTGTGATACTCTCATGGACGAAGAAAACGGGACACCCGGACGAAGAAAACGGGACACCCGCAAGGGGTGTCGCTACTGGTTAGCGTAGAAGGTGTACTTTAATGCTGCTTGCCATCGATATCAGCAACACCAATATCAAGTTTGGCCTCTATAATAGCGTCACCATGCGCCATCACTGGGTGGTATCGACCGCCCGCCAGCGCACAACCGACGAATACGCCATGGTGCTCAATGACCTTGCCCGCCACGCCGGACACCGCTTGACCGATATCGATGATATCATCCTGTCGAGCGTGGTTCCCCCTTTGACACCCGTCTTTCAGGAACTCGCCGTGCGCTATTGCAACAAAGAAGCCATTGTTCTCGATCACACGCTTGACCTCGGCATCAAATTGCTGGTCGATAATCCCTGGGAGATTGGCTCCGACCGTATCGCCACCACCCTTGCCGCGCATCATCTCTACGGCGGCCCCGCCATCATCATCGCCTTCAGCACTGCCACCACCTTCGATGTCATTTCCACTAACGGCGATTTTCTGGGCGGCGCCATCGCCCCCGGCCTCCTGATCTCCGCCGAGGCCTTGAGCAGCGCCGCCTCCCGCCTCTACCGCGTGGACATGACCCCGCCGCGATACGCCCTGGGCAAAAACACCATCGAGAACATGCAATCGGGCATCATCTTCGGCCATGTCGGGCTGGTGCAGGGCCTCATTAGCCGCCTCCGCAAAGAAATACCCGGCGTGACCGGCGAAAACCAGGTCAAAATCATCGCGCACGGCGGCCTCGCTCAACTGATGGCCCCCATCATCCCCGAAATCCAGCACGTCAACCAGTACCTGCCCCTCGAAGGTCTGCGCCTGGCCTACACAAAACTGCGCGGATAAACGGATAAACTGTAGGGACGCGGGTGGATGATGGGAGGAGGCGGGGACCCTTGTCTTTCACTGGTAGGTTTTTTAAGCAAGGCATCAGCGAGGTGAAAGGTGTCATTCTGAGCGCAGCGAAGAATCTGCGTGCGACCCGGCGAGAGATTCTTCGCTGCGCTCAGAATGACAG
>DAHVFL010000382.1 GCA_027316975.1 Chloroflexota bacterium
GTCCAGGATGAGCAATGAGACACACCGCCCCACTTCGATGAGCCGCATCAACCACCGTCGCAATATCGTTGGTGGCCCACAAGAAACCAGCATCCGTGATCAATGTTCCGGCAGATGGTTCTCCGGTTCCGTAGCCCAGTTTTTTTAAGAGGGCAACCAGGGCGTGTGGTTGTTGCGCACTCGGTTTTGTCAGGAGGGCATCCAGTTCATGCGGATTCGGAAAGGCTATGCCGATCTTTCGCAAGTTCTCACAGACTCCCCGAGTGTTCTCTCGCTGGCGATGCGCAATATCTTGTGCCAGCTCTTGCACCGCGTTGTTTTCCGGATCAAACCCATAGCAGAGCACATCGGTCAGCTCACCTCTCCACGAAGTACTCATTTCCGCCGCAGCCAGTATTGGGAACTGTTTCTCTGCCGCAAGCTGTTGGAGCACCGCAGCGGTATCCACCCGATCATGATCGGTGATAGCCACCAAGCCAAACTGTTCACGCACTAGATAGTCGATCAGTTGTTCGGGAATCCAGGTGCCATCACTGAAGGTGGTATGCATTTGCAGATCAATAACAGCATCAGGAGCCAGCACGAGATGAAGAGTCGATGCTTCCACAATCTTCTCCTTCCAGAGCGTTCTCATCTCCACTCGATGGAGATCGAACAGCGTATGTGACAGCAGGTGATGAGGCTTGCAAGCAAGCCTGGATGGCAGCGATGGCCTCTTTGGTCTCTCTGAAGAGGATGGCCTGCATGCCAAACGCGCGGGCAGCAGCGACGTTGGCCTCGACGTCGTCCAGGAAGACGATCTCTGCCGCCTGCACACCAAGGCGCTCACAGGTCAGTTCATAAATACGCCGATCAGGCTTGGCAATCCCCTCCTCATGAGAATAAATGATGAGATCGCACATCTCAGCAAAGTGGTAGCGCTTCTGTTCTTTGCCCCGAGCACCAGCGAAGCTGTTGCTGAGGATGGCGGTTTGATAGCGCGGGCGCAAGCTAGCGAAGTAGGCAGCAAGCGCACCATTGAGTTCACCAAGATATTCCTTCCAGAGGTCAGCCATAAATGCCTCGACTTGCCCCTGGTCCATCCCCATGATCTCCCCGATGCTCTGCTCCACTATTTCTTCCGAAATGTTACCGAAGCTGCCATCTTTCCACACATCCATGAGCTGTTCATTGAGTTCCCCTGGTTTCAGATGGAGACGTGCCTCCCACTTTTCAGTCATCCCGGTGTCAGGCGTGATTGCCAGCACCCCGCCGATATCAAAAACAACGGCTCGAATGGTCATACCTGCATTCCTTTCAAAGTCATCAGATCAACGTGGTTACATGAAGGGATCTGTTTTATATATCTGATGCGGATATATCTGTAATAGATATAATAACCTCTGTCTGATTGGCTTGTCAAGTGGGGCATGTCAGCCTTTCAGCATCCTCTTCCAGCCAGGTGACAGGATCATTTCTTACGGTCTCTCAACCTCGTTGCGCATCCCGTGGGCAGGGCGGGGACAAGCCCCAACTTTCACCGGTAGGATTTGAAGAAAGCAACCAGCTGGGAGGTGTCATCCTGAGCGCAGCGAAGGATCTCTCGCCGGCAGCGCGCAGATCCTTCGCTGCGCTCAGGATGACAGCCTCTGCCGGCGTGTTTCAAGAAACCCCCCAGTGAAAGCTCTGGTCCGCTCCGTCCGTATAGGGTACGGGCGGGGCTTGCCCCCGCCCTGGCTCTCTTCGTCCGTGCCGTCATAGGGTACGGGCGGCGGCTCTGCCCCCGCCCTGGTCGTCCCACAGGGCTATACATCACCGCGCTTCCTGGAGTAAAATAGATCACAGAGAAATCACAATGGAGTGAAACAAAGAATTCACAGGTACACCTGGCGCATGGCACACAGTAAGAGAGAGTAAGCTTATGGCAATTAGCAACGCAACACTGGCGGGACTTACCCGAACACAACTTCTGGAAATGCACTACATGATGTCCCTTCTCCGTCGCTTCGAGGAGAAGAGCGCTGAAGAATACACACGCGGCAAAATCGGCGGGTTCATGCACCTTTACATCGGCCAGGAAGCCGTCGGTGTTGGAAGCATTACCAATCTACTCCCGGAAGACAGGGTCTTGTCCAGCTATCGCGAGCATGGACACGCTATTTTAAAGGGCATGGAACCACGTGTGGTGATGGCGGAACTATTTGGCAAGTCCACCGGTTGTAGCAAAGGAAAAGGCGGCTCCATGCACATGTGGAGCAACGAACTGGGGGTATATGGCGGCAACGGCATCGTTGCCGCGCAACTGCCTATGGCGGCCGGGCTGGCTTTCGCCGCGCAATACCAGGGACTGAACAACGTGACGATGTGTTTCTTTGGCGATGGCGCGGTCGACGAGGGCGCGTTCCACGAATCCCTCAACCTGGCATCGCTCTGGAAACTGCCCGTCGTCTATATGTGCGAAAACAACCAGTACTCCATGGGTATGGCCGTTGCAAAAGCATGGGCCGTCGATTCGCTGATGCCGCGTGCCGCAGCCTATAACATGCCCGGCGAGCAAGTCGATGGCATGGATGTCATCGCCGTGTATGAAGCAGCCCTACGCGCCGTAGAACGTGCGCGCAACGGCGAAGGCCCAACGCTGCTCGAGATCAAGACCTACCGTTTTCGCGGCCACTCCATGACCGACCCCGCCTACTATCGTACCCGCGAGGAAGAACACGAGTGGCGCAACACACGCGACCCCATCGGCATCTTCGAGAAAAGATTGCAGGAACAGGGTATCGCAACCCAGGCAGAATTTGATCAGAACGACGCCAGGGCCACGCAGGTCGCCGAGGACGCGGCGGACTTTGCCGAGAACAGCCCGGACCCCGCGCCGGCAGAACTCTTTACCGGCGTGATGGTCGATAATTCCACCGCGCTTTCATTTCGCCGGGAGAGGGAGTAAAAGAGAATGCGAACTATCACCTATCGCGATGCCCTGCGTGAGGCCATTCGCGAAGAAATGCTGCGCGACGAGCGCGTTTTTATCCTGGGCGAAGATATCGCCGGGTACGGCGGCACCTACGCCGTCAGCAAAGGACTGTTCGAAGAGTTTGGCGAAAAGCGCGTGCGCGACACACCCCTGGCGGAAGAGGTGATTACCGGCGCGGCCATAGGCGCGGCTCTGGGTGGCCTGCGCCCCATTCTCGAACTGATGACTGTCAATTTCAGCCTGCTCGCCAGCGACCAGATCATCAATAGCGCGGCCAAATTTCACTACATGTTTGGCGGCCAGCCACAGATACCCCTGGTCATTCGGATGCCCGGCGGCGGCGGCGCGCAGCGCGGCGCCCAGCATTCACAAATGTTGGAAACCATGTACGCCCATGTCCCCGGCTTAAAAGTAGTCACACCCGCCACCCCTTACGATGTCAAAGGGATGCTCAAATCCGCCGTGCGCGACCCCAACCCCGTGCTTTTCATCGAACACGAACTGCTCTACAACATCAAAGGCGATGTACCCGATGAAGGCGTCGAATACACCGTCCCGCTCGATCGCGGCGAGGTCAAACGCGCAGGACAGCACATTACCATCATCACCTTCTCGCGTATGCTGCACGTAACCATGCAAGCCGCCGAAGACCTCGCAAAAGAAGGCATCGACGCCGAAGTCATCGACCTGCGCTGCATCCGCCCCATCGACATAGACCTGCTGGTAGACTCCGTAAAGAAAACCAACCGCGTCGTAATTGCCGAGGAAGGCTGGAAATACTACGGCACCGGCCAGGGATTGGCCGCGCTCATCTACGAGTTCGCCTTCGATTATCTCGACGCACCCATCCAGCACGTACACGGCGCGGATGTCCCCATGCCCTACTCGAAATCGCTGGAACGCCTCGCCATGCCCAACAAAGACGCTATCGTCAAGGCCGCCAAAGCCATTGTACCCGCCGTCCTGGCACATACATAAGCCAGGACACATGTATATGCCAGGACACAACGCATATGCCAGGGCGGGGGCAAGCCCCGCCCCTACCCTGCTACGAAGCAGGGGTGAAGACGTATAGGGTACGGGCGGGGCTTGCCCCCGCCCTGGCTCCACTGTAAACGTGCCGCCGCCCTGGCATCTAAATTGTTTCCGCCCTGGAAGACAAAGAGAGAATATAAACGATGAAAACGGTAGAAATGCCCAAAATGGGCGATACCATGGAAGAAGGCAAGATTCTCCGCTGGATTAAACACGAAGGCGACGCCGTCAAAAAGGGCGACTCGCTGGCGGAGGTCGAAACCGACAAAGTCAATATTGAAATCGAAGCCTTCGCCAGTGGCGTGCTGCGCAAAATACTGGTTCCCGAAGGCGATTCGGCCCCCATTGGCTCAGGCATCGCCCTCATTGGCGCAGCCGACGAACCCCTGCCCGACAGCCTTGCGGCCAGCACAAATACAGAAGCTGCTGCGCCAGCAGCTGTAACCACGTCCCCGGCCCCTGTAGGGACGCGATTTATCGCGTCCGCTCCCACTGCGTCCGCTCCCACTGCGTCCGCTCCCACTGCGTCCGCTCCCACTGCGTCCGCTCCCACTGCGTCC
>DAHVFL010000383.1 GCA_027316975.1 Chloroflexota bacterium
GCAGCGGGACGCCAGTGATTTATGTGCAGCACAATGAACGAGGCGGGATGGAGCCAGGGATGCCAATGTGGCAGATTCACCCGGCAGTGACGCCGCGCGAGGGGGAGCCGGTCGTCCAGAAAGAATCACCCGATTCGTTTCATGAGACGCATTTGCAGGCGGAGTTGGAGGAGCGCGGCATCAAACGCCTGGTCATCACCGGAGGCCAGACGCAGTATTGTGTCGATACCACCGTCCGCAGGGCTGTTGCTCAGGGCTACGACGTGCTGCTGGCCAGCGATGCTCACACCACCGAGGACAGCGAGACCTTGACGGCGGAAAAAATTATCGCGTTCTATAACGAGACGCTGAATGGCTTCCGGGCTGGTGAGCGCATAGTGCGAGTGCAGCCAGCCAGCGAGATTCATTTTGCTGAGTAGCAGATCAGAAGGGTCGAGGTCACTTGCCCCGATGAGGGCTGCCGCCTGCGGTCGAACTTTTTTTGAAAGAAAAAATTCCTTTACCCGGAGGTAATACCCGTATTACCTTGCTTGCTTGACATGCTTACTGCATTCTTCTACAATTACACTGCCACACTTCAAGGGTAAAACTGGTTTTCTGTCTTTCATTATGTGGCAATCTACGTAGGAGGGCAGCTGGCATGGCAGATGGGAAACAGGCCGGGGAACAGCTCCAGTTTCAGGCTGCTATTTTACGGTACGTCACTGATAGTGTGATTGTTACCGATCTGCATGGGACTATCACGTACTGGAACGAAGGCGCTTGCGTTATTTTCGGATATTCGGCGCTGGAGATGATCGGGAAGACCCTGGTAGTATTGTCTCCTGATCTGAACGTTGCCCAACATGTGGATAATTTTGAGCGCATTCTGGCGGGCCATGACTATGCCGGTGAATGGCAAGGCAGGCGCAAAGACGGCACGACTGTATGGTTAGATGTGAAGACGACGATCTTGCGCGATACAGAGGGAACAGCAATTGGCTTGATCGGCATTTCCAAAGACATTACCGCGCGTAAAGAGGCCGAAGAACGCCTGTGCCAGAGCGAGAAGCTTTTCCGCGCGCTGATTGAAAATATGGATGGCGGGCTGGGCCTGACGGATGTCAATGGCATCATCACGTATATCAGCCCGTCGACAACGCGCATGGTTGGCTTTCTGCCCGAAGAGTTTATTGGTCGCCGCGTATTTGAACGCATGGTTTACCCCGCCGATCAGGAGGCGACGGAACGCCTGTGGGCCAGAGTGCTGGAGGAACCAGGGAAAAGCCACGCGCTTGAATACAGGAGCAAGCATAAGGATGGCAGTTTTCTGTGGATAGAAGTCGTGGGCCTCAATTTACTGCGCGAGCCAGGCATCGAGGCTATCGTATGGAATTACCGTAATGTGACGGAGCGCAAACAGTTGACGGAGGAGGTGGCCAGGGCGAAAGAGCAACTGGAAGCCATCCTGCGCAACGTGGCCGATGGTATTGTCGTGGTTGATGGCAGCGATAGGCTTATCTATGCCAATGATGCCGTCGCACACCATTTCGGGCTTCCCACTTCGGAGGCGATGCTAGCCTCATCACAGGCGAACATTACCCATAAGCACGACATGTATGCTGTATGGGACGAATGGGGCCGGCCGCTACCAGCCTGCGAGCGCCCTACGGCGCAAGCGTTTCGAGGGAAACCGGCGCAAGCGCTTGTAAAGTTCCAGAGTAAGATTACTGACCATGTCTACTGGTCGCTGGTGAGAGCGCATCCTATTTTTGACGAGCAGGGACAGGTGCAATACGTGGTCTGTGTATATACCGATCTTACCGAGCGCAAAGAGGTGGAGCAGCGCAAAGATCACTTCATTAGTATGGCGAGTCACGAGTTAAGAACGCCGCTGACGGTGCTGAGCGCTTACACACAACTGCTGCGCGAGCGGTTTGTGGCAGAAGACAGGCAAGAGGCAGCGCAGTATCTGTCCAAAATGAATGACCAGATCACCAAGCTCACCAGGCTAGTGGTTGACATGCTGGATATATCTAAAATGCAGGCAGGCCAGATCGACATGGCGCGGGAAGCGGTTGATATGGAAGCACTGGCGCGGGAGGTGGTCGAGAGCCTGCAACCAACCACAGGCCATCACCTGCTGATCGAAGGAGAAGCACGGGAGACGATCACCGGGGACAGGGAGCGTCTGGGGCAGGTGATGATGATCCTGCTGGACAATGCTATCAAATACTCGCCACAGGCGGATACGGTAGTGGTGAGGATGGCGCGGGCGGGTGATATGCTGACGGTAGCTGTGCAGGATTTCGGGATCGGCATTGGGAATGAACACCAGGGAAGGCTCTTCGAGCGGTTCTATCGCGCCCTGAGCAAGAAAGATAAAACCTATCCAGGGTTGGGTATTGGTCTCTATATTGCCCACGAAATCATCCAGCGTCACGCCGGGAAGATGTGGGTGGAGAGTAATGAGGGGAGCGGATCAACCTTTTTCTTTTCACTTCCAGCGTGAGAAGAACGAGCAAGCGCATTATCGACGTGGAACGAGGGAGAGACACATATGAAGAAGAGAATCCTGGTCGTAGACGATAGTCAGGCCATTCTGGATGTAATCGAACTAATCCTGGAAGCGGAAGGCTACGAGGTCGCCACCAGTCAGACGGGCGCGTGTTTCCGGCAGATGGAGCGCAACCCGCCGGACCTGATCCTTCTGGATGTGCTGTTATCGGGAGAAGATGGCAGCGAAATTTGCCAGGGCTTAAAGAGTGATGAGCGCACCCGGCACATCCCTGTGATTCTGATTTCGGCCCACGCTGGTTTGCGAGAGACAGCCGGGGGATGTGGCGCGGATGGCTTTCTTGTCAAGCCATTTCATCTCACCGATCTGAGAGATATAGTACTCGAGCATCTGGCTTGACTCCATGCAGTCAGAGTCTGGCCTGTAATCGCCAAAACTGAACAGTGTCGAAGTAAAGATGCGAGCGATTGCATCCCTCTCCCTGCTAAGATTGCTTATAAGCTTTAGCCGGTGGTGATGCGCCCGACGTTTCCAGCGCCTTCTGTGAACCACATCGCCCCGTCAGATCCTGCCGTGATATCGGTTGGGCCGCTGTTGGCTGTCGGTGTCGGGAACAAGGTAATCGCGCCGCTCGTGCTGATGCGCCCGATGGCGTTCGCATTCGAAGTGAAATCCTGATAGGTGAACCAGAGATTTCCATCCGGCCCGGCAGATATGCCGCTCAGATAGAGGTAATCATTACCCGCGCCGGGAAAGGTGAACTCGGTGATGATGCCCGACGGGGTGACGCGTCCTATCTTGCTTCCTGTATTCGTGCCATCGAGCGTAAACCAGAGGTTGCCATCTGGCCCGGCGGTGATATCGTCGGTTGAGCCGTTGCTGCGTGGGACTTTGAAAGTGGTGAACTTGCCAGACAGGGTCATTTTTACGATCAGGCCGGCGCGGTCGGTGAACCAGAGGTTGCCGTCCGGTCCGCTCGTAATTTGCCAGGGATAGCCACCGGTGCTATCGGTGAAAGGGAAAGCCGTAAATTTCCCGCTCTTCGTCACGCGCCAGACCCTGCTCGCGCCGTCCGTAAAGTAGAGGTTGCCATCTGACCCCGAGGTGATGTCCCAGATATAGCTGGCTTTCGGCACCGTGAAAGTGGTCAGTTTGCCACTGGTAGTGAGTCGCCCGATCTGGTTGGTCGTGGAGCCGCCAACGTCATTGAGCAGCGTAAGCCAGAGAGCGCCGTCGTTTCCCGGTGTAATGTAGGTCGCTGAATTCTGCGTATTCAGCGTGAATACGCTCACCGCGCCCTTTGTGGTGACGCGCCCGACCTGGTTATCGTAGAACAGGGTAAACCAGAGCGCCCCGTCTGAGCCTGCCGCGATGCCCTGCGGTACGCCTGGCGATGGTACCTTAAACTCGCTGATGGTGGATGCCGCCGCCACGGGCTGCGCCCAGAGCAGCAAAGTGGCTCCCACGATCGCCAGTATGATCATGATCTGGCGAGCGCGCGATTGACTGCCGGACGTGACCGACTGTAAAAGGCGCCTCTGCTTAAAATACCGGCCCGCTCCATTGCCTGTGGCGGGTTGGCGATTGGCTGTCATAGGTGTTTCCTCTCTTCATCCGCCAGTTCTGGCTGAAACTAACGGAAGATTGCGCATAAACGCTCCCTTTACGTCAAAGCATCTATAGTTGTCTACATCTGGCAATACGTAAGCAAGTTACTCTGCATTGGGCAACGAGCAAAGCTTGCCAGATGGCAAGATAGGGCTGGCAACGTTGCCTGTGCTAGAGTCAAAGCCCTTGCGGCTCAGTATGATCTTCATGTATATTTCAACGTTTCACTCCGCTTTTTCGCTCAGAAAAAAAATAATACCGCGCATTTTGCGCGGTATATGTACTGTATCTGAAATTAATACCTCTCTTGTGAGCTACTACCCCCTTTATGGCGCAATGGCTCGCGTTGCTTTGAGGGCGCGCGCGCGCCACAGGCGGCGCGCAAACCAGATGATGAGCGCGAGGGGTATGATGT
>DAHVFL010000384.1 GCA_027316975.1 Chloroflexota bacterium
AGCGACACCCCTTGCGGGTGTCCCGTCATCATACCTCTTTCAAACATGAGCAAACGAAAAGGACGGGACACCCAAGGGGCTTTCTTCTCTGTTACGGGGCGGTGGGCTTAGCCTCCGAAGGCGCAACTGCTGCCGGACGGCTAATGAGCAGTCCAATCACATCAACGAGCAGCGCGGCTACTGCCAGTATGACGAAAAGCAGCGTTTGTGGCAAAGCAATGCCAAAGAGAGCATCCAGAGAATAGTTTCCAGGCCCCATGATGCCGACGGCAACGCCAACAGTCAGCAGTTGCAGAGGGAACTCGATACCGCGCTTACCATTCCAGAAGCCGTTTTTCCAGTGACTTTTGGCAATCGCCATGAACATAGCGGCGAACATGCCGGCTGCGCCCAGAGGCGTCAAAAGCCCAAATGCTACCGAAAGACCGCCGCCAAACTCCCCCAGAATAACCATTCCTGCCCACAGTGGCGCGGGTTTTAACCCCAGTCGTCCCTGCATTTGCAACGTCCCGCTAATGCCACCCCCACCAAACCACCCGAAGAGCTTTTGCGCCCCATGCGCGGCAAGCGTCAATCCGGCCACAAGGCGCAGAATAAGCAAGCCTGTGCTAAGAAAGATAGCCATTGATCGTGTTCCTTTCAAAGCAAAAAGTTCAATCAGAATACATGGTAATAGAAGGTTCCCTTTTTATAGTAACTTTCTACACGGTAATTATACCCAAAACGGGCACATCTATGCAAACAGAGCACTGCAAAATACTGCTTTTAAGCGCTGGGAACGGCTGCTGTGAAGATTTCCTGCGCGCCGCTGCGGGTATCGTTCCAGAAGGGATGAACGAAGAGGTTATCGACCGCCAGGCCCTGGTAGTCGCCGATGAATTGCGAGCCGCTTCCGTCGATGGGCGCGTCTACGGTGGGGTCCCAGCTTTGCGTCGTGATGCGCGCGTTTTTGAGGAATGTCGCGCCGCGATCGCGGGACTGGGCAAGGTAAACATCGATTAATTTATGCTTCGGGTCCAGGCGCGTGTCAAAGAAGGAGATGCTGATGACGCCACCGGGCGCGACGGCCACCTGCGGCTGGAACTGCTCCTCGCCGTTGCGCAGTGGGTCGTCGTTCACGCGCAGGGGAGCAGACCAGCTATGCCCGCGATCGCTCGACGCGCTGAACAAGATGTCGGCATCGCCCGTCGCCTTATCGGACCAGGTGATGTAAAGCTGGCCTGTGCGCGGGTCGCTGGCGAAGGAGGGCAGGGAAAGATTGCGGTAACGTTCGGGCAAGAAATAGCCGTTGATATTCGAAATGGTGGCAACCGGTACAGGCTGCGTCCAGGTCGTCCCGCCATCGGGCGATGTCACCACCAGCTGCCTGTCGGGAATGCTATTGCCGGCCGGCACGATGGCCGTGTAGGAGTTCAGAAAAGCCACTGCCAGCGAACCATCCGGCAGCACGACGGGAGTTGCGCCAATGGCTCCATCGCACCGTGTCGAGCGAGCCGGGCGATCGGGCAGCGAGTTGGCGCAGAACGGCGCGTTCCCCTCAATAAATTTCGGCTTCGAGAAGGTTTTGCCGCCATCGCTTGAACGCGAAAAGGCTATTTCCTCTACACAGGGATTACCTTCTCCACAGTCATTCCCATAATCGTATGACCAGGTGGCATAGAGATTGCCGTTACGCGGCCCACCGGTCTGATCCACAGTGATCCAGGGCTTATCGTTAAACACCAGGTTTTCCTTGCTCTCAAACACGCTCACCGGATTGCCGAACGTTTTGCCGCCATCTGTTGAAGCGGAAACAGCGACGCCGCTCATACCCGGACGCGCCTGATACAACACCTCCGCGTAGACATCGTTACGCGTGCCAAAGGCGAAGACAATATCCGATGTGAGCGTGAAGCGCTGCTGGAATCCTGGCAGCAGGCCGCCGTCCGTCCAGGTGCAGCCGCCATCAAACGAGGTAAAGTAGCCGATCTGGAATTGATAGCGCTTCGGGTCGGTGAAGAATTTACTGCCACCCACCAGATCGAGCTGATTGCGGGGATTCTCAACCAGCATCGGTTCGCTGTGCGCCAGGTAGCTATCGCGACTGACGCGCATGTTGGCAAACGGCGCTTGAGGACGCACCCCCAGTTGGACGCACGTTCCGCCGCCCGGCAGTCTATAGCTACTGGTTGGCGAAGACGCGGGCGTTGGACTGGAAACCGGGGGAGTGGTGCCCTGGCTACAAGCGGACAGCACAAGCGCAAGCAGAACAATCATCAATACGCGGCGTTTGAGCAATTGCAGAATTGTGCGCACCTCTTTGGCTCCTTTGTCATGAATTGTTCTCCACTTGCGCAAAGATGCGATAAAGCGCGTCCCTACATGCCGATCAAATCGGCTTTTTGAATGATATTACGCGCGCTTCTCACAACCGCCACATCGATCAACTTGCCTTCGAAGGCGACCGCGCCCAGACCGTTGGCCTGCGCTTCGCTATAAAGCGCGTCCAGCTTACGAGCGCGGTCAACCTCCTGTTGCGCAGGCGAAAAGACAGCGTTGGCAATCTCGATCTGGTTGGGATGGATGGCCCATTTGCCGGCCATGCCTGATGCTTTCGAGCGCGTGCATTCCCGGCGGTAGCCATCGGGATTTTTGAAGTCGAGGTAGGGGCCGTCGATGGCGTCGATACCGGCGGCGCGGGCGGCAATCGTCACCTTGTTACGGGCATAGTGCCAGAGGTCGCCGGGGTAGGTGTCGAGATCGTTTCCGGCGAGCGTGGGATCGATGCCCTGCGATGCGCTGTAGTCGATGTGGCCGAAGATGAGAGCTTCCAGGCGCGCACTGGCGCGAGCGATCTCCTCTACATTGAGCATGGCCTCGACTTCTTCTACCAGCACTTCGAGGCCGGTGCGCCGCGAGCGCTGCAAGCGTTTCTCGATCTGTGAAAGCAGCACATCGACCCACCACACGTCCTTCGCGCTTTTCACTTTGGGAATGATGATGACATCCAGGTAATCGCCCGCTTCCTCGACGATGGAGATGATGTCCGAGTAGGCAAATTCGGTTTCAAGGTCGTTGATTCGCACGGCGCGGGTTTTCTTGCCCCAATCGAGGGTTTTCAAAGCGTGAATGACCTTCGCCCGCGCGGCTACCTTCTCGTTGGGTGCGACGGAGTCTTCCAGGTCGAGAAACACCAGGTCGGCGCTGCTGGCGGCGGCTTTTTCAATCATGCGTTCGTTACTGGCAGGTGTTGACAGCTCGCATCGTCTCAGGCGCACCATATTGTCCTTTCCAGAAAGAACGCATCCTTCAATCCCATGGCTCAAGCACAGGGACTTTCAAGCTCGGAAACCGGTAAAACGCTACACTGTCCACAGCCGGGCGTTGCTAAATACGACCCCGGTTGCATTGTTGATTGAGTCTGCTACCATACCCACTTGCCCCTGATTGTAGGCAGTGTTCGTCACGCTCGTTATTTTTTGCCTGTTCACATATAGCGTCAGCGTACCGCCCTGCGCCGTGACCGCCAGCACATTCGGCTGATTCAGCCCCGATTTGATAGTCGCCGAAGAAGCGTTTGCCAGCAGAGTCGAATCCCCGTTCAAATTCCTGTAGACGTAGAGGCTATAGGAGCCATCCGTGCATACCTCGAAAAGGTAGAGTTTGCCGGTGTTGATATCGGCGCGGAAAATAAATCCGCCGCAATCGCCCTTGACTATCTTCACCTGCGTCTCAAACGTGAAGTTACTATAGGTGTTGCCAGTGGAAGGACAGTAATAATAGAACTGCGTCTTCGCGGAATTCACCTGGTAGCCCCCCGCTGTAAAGGTACACGCGCCATCGGCAGCAGTTCCCTGCGCCCACGCAAAGCCACGGCTGTTATCGCTCAAGGGATCAAGCATGACCAGCGTTCCACCTGAAACATATGGATTCTGATTAGCGGCGATGACGCTGGCGGTCGCGGTGAGATTCGCCTGCGCCGTCGCCGTCAGGTTGGCATTGGCGGTCGCGGTGAGATTCGCCTGCGCCGTCGCCGTCATCTGCGACGCGGAGAGCGTTGGTGTGGTAGCCGTCTGGGACGAACCGCCAGTCGTTTTTGGGCGCAGCACGAGCGCCAGCACTCCTCCCAGAACCAGGATGACGACGAGCAAAGGCACAACAACCAGCAGCACAGTGCGATTACCCCGCCGCCGCGGAGCGGGTGGAGCGGGTTGAGTGGGTGGAGCGGGTTGAGATAATGGTGGTGGCACATAATTGTAGGGGCCATAAGGCGATGGCGGCGTGTCGTATGGGTTCGCCGCGTCCATTCCATAGGAAGGCTCGCCATAGCTGGTCGAGGGCGGCGGTGGCGGAATATCAGGCGCCGACGCAACCGTGAGGTCGTTGGGAGTTCCTCCACTCGAAGCATAAGGACCGGTTGAAAGCGCGCCACAGCGCGGGCAATAGCCGGCTCCTGCCGGAATTGGCGAGCCGCAGTTGCTGCAGTTCATGATAATACACCCTC
>DAHVFL010000385.1 GCA_027316975.1 Chloroflexota bacterium
GTATTGATGCTCAACAGCGTATTTGAACCCGGCGATGTACGCCGTACCGAGACCCAGCTTGCCTGCGCGGTGCATAACATACACCTGCCGGTTCTCCGCGGAAATCTCATCGGCCAGTCGGCCAGTCCCGTCCGGTGAACTATCATCCACGATCAATATATCCGAAGCGGGCGCATACGTAGATATCTGATCAAGCAGAGGGCGCAAATTATCGTATTCGTTATACGTCGGAATAATGATAAGCGTTTTCATTTGAATGTATCTCCCGAATGTGATGGTGCAGCCGTTTGTAAATCCGGCTGGCTTTTTGGAATAGATGGGCTACTGACACTACTCGCCAGCGATACCTGTTCTTCGCTCTGCTGCATGAAAATGGGCGTGTGCTGGGTAGCCCTGTACATCAACAAAGCCACGACGCCGAGAGCAAGACCGAACCATAAAGTGCAAAGACGAATAAGCAAAGTTGCCGCTCCTCCAATAGGTGCCGACGAAGTCAGGAGTAAACGAGTAAGTCCTATCATACTACCATCGGCAGTTCCCAGTCCCCCAGGTAGACCAGATGCTGAACCGACCAATGATGATACGCCCATAATAAACATCGATTTGACAAAAAGCTCCAACCCAAACCCCAGACCAAGCCCCGCGAATACAAAATACAATGCCACGCATTCTCCCGCCCACGAAATGATGCCAAGCGTAATCGCAAGCAGCAATGGACGCCATTGCAATAATATATACGAGCTTTCATAAAAGGCGCGTAACCAGAGCGCCGCGCGCGAAATTCCCGGCAAACGCCCGCCAAATGCGAGCAGGGCCAGCGAAAGCCGCCGGTTCTGGATCACCACCAGTCCGCCTGCCACAGCGACCAGCAGCCCGGCCAGCAGCTCCCAACCGTAACGATACAGCGCCAGGCCCGTTGCTGACAGCGCGATCATGGCAATACCATCGGTCAAACGCTCCGCCACAATAATAGGCGAAGTGCGGCTGACGGGTTCTCCCGTTGAACGCTTCAGCAAATAGGACTTCAGCAATTCTCCTACCTTCCCAGGAGTAATCGCCATAGAAAGTCCAGAAATGAAGATCAGCAGACTTTTTCGCCAGTGTATCGTAATTGTAAGGCGTTTCAAGTAATACTGCCATTTCAAAAAACGCCCGAAATAGTTAAAAAGCGTCAGCCCCAGAATAATGGGCAAGAACGCCCATCGAAAATGCGCTAGCGCGGTAATCAATTGGGGAAGATCACCGTAGAGAGCAATAGCAGCCATCACGATTACGGCTAGTGCCAGTGAAAAAATGAGACCTGTACGTAATTTATTGCGAGTAAGCAAAGATAACTGTTCCTTATTGCGGTAAAATATAGAGTACTAAGAGTATCAGTGCTATACACAACACAACGGTTGCTTGAATATGGCGGTCACGCAATAGTACCTCTTCGGGACTCCCGCCTTCCATACGCATATGCACCAGGTACAGGTAGCGGAACATGCCATAGAGAACAAACGGGATGGTAATCATCAGATGATGGTTGCCCGTTGAACTCTGAAACGTGTAGAGGCTGTAAGCCATCAGGGTCGCCGCAGTCACAATAGTAATCAGTTGATCGAGCAAGGGTATGCTATACTCTTTGAGTATCTGGCGATGGCTACTGGCCTCTCCTTGCAGCAGCGCCAGTTCATTTCTCCGCTTGTTCAGGGCGAGAAAGAGGGAGAGCAGGATGGTAACAAGGTACAACCAGGGCGAGATCAGCACTGGAAGCACAACCGCTCCCGCCAGGATACGCAAAACAAAACCACTGGCGATGATAAAGACATCAAGCAGCACAACATGCTTGAGACGCACGCTATACAGCGCCATGAGCAGCAGGTACGTGGCAACCGTCAATGCGAACAACACACTCGCCCCGCCATAGCTTGCAAAGATATCCGGCCGCACTGCAATGGGAATGAAGAAAATCAAAGCGATCAGGCCCGCGCATATCAGCAAGAGAACGCCTGTAGCCACAATAGCCCACGAAGCAGGCAAAGCTCCGCTCGCCAGCGGGCGTTTCGACTTCACCGGGTGCTGCCGGTCATTCTCCAGGTCAAGCAGATCATTGAGCAGGTAGATAATGCTGGAAGCCAGGCAGAACGCAACAAAAGCAATCACAGCTCGCTCGAAGACGGGCAGCGACAATAATCGTTGCGCGAAAACAATCCCAACAAAAAGAGCCAGGTTTTTCACCCACTGGCGGGGTCGCATCGCCCGAAAAAGAGCGAGTATGCGCCCTCCGGCTGGCAAAGGCGGTGCGCTACCCGTATCGGTGGAATGCCTCGTTTGCTGTTGTACCGCTTGTTTCTCTTGCGTTAAGGTAGTTTTTTCCAAGAATACAGCGTCCCTTCGACACGAGAGCAAAAAAAGAACTGGCCGTGCCCAACATTGAGACGAACAGCCATAATAGCAAGTAACACGGGGCCGCAGAGTACCAGGCTTTACACGCCCTTAGTAAATACGGCGTTTCAGATCAGCGATGCGGTGCAGCGTGATGCGGTGCTTATCGGTGCTGATGAAATCTTTCTCCGAGAAATACCCCATCACCTTATTCACACTCTCCCGCGATGCGCCTACCATCGAAGCCAACTCTTGCTGGGTGAGTCGCACCTCGATACGCACACCATCATCGGTTTTGACGCCGTGCGCGTCTGCCAGCTCCAGCAATTTTTTCGCCACACGCCCATATACATCCAGGAAGATCAAATCTTCCACCATAGTATCGGTATTACGCAGTCGTTTGGTGAGCGATTCCAACACCTGAATGGCGATCTTGGGATTTTTCATGATAGCGTGATGAAAGTCGCTGCGCTGCAACGTGTAACATTCAACCTTTTCCAGCGCGATGGCATCGGCTGAACGCGGCAATCCATCCAGCAGCGCGAATTCACCGAAGCACTCGCCCTTGCCAAACACGGCCAGCGAGATTTCCTGTCCATCCGGGCTAATAATGCAAATTTTGACTTTGCCCTCTTTAATCATATAAAGCACCTGGCCCGGATCGTCGCGGTGAAAGATAACCTCCCCCGAACGAAAGGCGCGCCTCTTCGCGGCTGTCATCAACTCATGCATATCCTCTTCGGACAGGTTTGCGAAGAGCGAAACCTGTTTCAGGTAGGTAGTTTCTTTCTCTGCTTCCATTATATTTTCCCCTTAGTGCATTTCCGCTTGACCTCTTCGGGTCTGAGAGGTATACTTTCCTGGCTGGAAGCGGCAGGAATTCCCTTTTTTCTCGACCCGTTTGAGGGTGCTGCAATTAGCAAACTACAGGTGGCAGTCAGCCCGCTTCCGGTTATCTATACTACTGTAATTTTAGCTATCATGCAAGAGTTTCAGGATATTCAGGATAAGGATTGACGCAAAAGGGCGACCGCACGGTCGCCCTTTTGCGTCAATCCTTATCCTGAAAACAATCATTACCTCATGGCAACGAGGTCAGCAGCCAGCTTCGTGGCATCGAACGTGCCCCAGCCGGTCGCCATATCATAGCCCTGGGTCACCGGGTATGCTCCACCATTGATACCCAGCTCATCGTTGTTGGACGGCAGGCTGCCAGTACTCGGCGGCGTGATATCGTGGAAATCGCTGCCGTAACGCGACCCGCTGCCAATCTTGTACAGCGAGGGGTTGAGGAATCCCAGCGTCCCTTTGCCCGCTTTGGCCGCCTGTTCATTGGCGAGCGCGACCATAGCCGCCCACATAGGAGCCGCCGCCGATGTGCCTCCCACCGTCAGCCAGCCGCCACTGCTGCCACCGCCCGGAATGCCGCCGCTGCCCGAACAACTCGAGCCAGCCGTACAATAGACGGGGTAGCCTGTGGCAGGGTCGGCGGCAAGCGAGACATCGGGTACCTCGCGCATCCCGTTGGAGTACGAATTCTTTACACCCGGCCCCGTCTGCCAGGCAGGCTGCTTCCAGAACTGGCTGATGCCGCCGCCGCCCGCGCCACCCAGCAAACCGCCGTTCCAGACCGTCTCAGAGCCGTAGCTGTTGTCGGCGTTGAGAGTCAGGTTGGTGCCGCCCACGCCCGTTACATACGGCTGCGCGGCAGGATCATCGGCATTCAACGAGGTATCGAAGCTGCCGCCCGACAACCCCTGGAAGCAGGTTGAACTGCCGCTATCTCCTGATGCTGCCAGTATAGTCTGTCCCTGCGCGGCTGCCTGCTGGAAGAACTGGTTTTCCTGGTTGACCTCTTGCTGGCCCATGTTCTTCTCGCAGTCACCCCAACTCACACTAATCACCGGCGTGCGATCTTTGACGATACGCGCAAACTCATCATTGAAGCCCTGCGTAGTGTTCGGAGCCTCGTAGACCACGATTTTCGCCAGCCTGGGAGCCATACCCAGCAAGATTTCGATGTCGAGTTCCACTTCGATTGCCCCCGCGCCCGGCTGCCCGTTGAAGCCGTCGAGGATGACATTCTGCAAGGGAACGTTGCCCCCG
>DAHVFL010000386.1 GCA_027316975.1 Chloroflexota bacterium
GTTCCGAGCGCATCCTGGTTATCCTGAAAGAAGAGACCGAACTGGACGAGAACGAGGGCGGCTACAACGAGCAGATACGCGGTGACATCCTCTTTGAGAACGTCAGTTTCAGCTATGGCGACACACCCGTCCTGAAAAACATCTCGTTCCACGCGCAACCAGGGCAAACCATCGCCATCGTCGGTCAAACCGGCGCGGGCAAAAGCACCCTCACCAAACTGGTCAACCGCATTTACGATGTCAATGAGGGACGCATCCTCGTCGATGGAGTGGACGTGCGAGAATGGAGCCTCGACGCCCTGCGCTCGCAGGTATCCAGCATCGAGCAGGATATCTTCCTTTTCTCTCGCACCCTCGCCGAGAATATCGCCTATGGTCTGGGCCAGGATACCGACCAGCAAGCCATTGAACAGGCCGCGCGCGACGCCCAGGCCAGCGCCTTCATCGAAAGCTTCAAAGACGGCTACGCTACATTGATTGGCGAGCGCGGCGTCACCCTTTCCGGCGGCCAGCGCCAGCGCATCGCCATCGCCCGCGCCCTGCTGACCGACCCGCGCATCCTGATGCTCGATGACTCGACCAGCGCCATCGACAGCGCCACCGAAGACGAAATCCAGAAGGCCATTCACCGCCTCTTGCAGGGTCGCACTACTCTGCTGATTACCCATCGCCTGTCGCAAATCCGCCGGGCCGATAAAATCCTCGTCCTGAAACGCGGCCAGCTCATCGACCAGGGCGCTCACAACGAATTATTGGAACGCTGCGAAACCTACCGCCGCATGTTCATACATTATGAAACTGCCCTACCCACCACATCGAAGACACGCCCCCTGGCAGGATAATGTGGCAATTACGTACAGGAACGCGCCAGAGCGTAGGGACGCGGGTGGATGCGGGGATGGGCGGGGACCCTTGTGGGCGTCCTTCCTGCCAGATGAGCCTGTAGACAGGAACGCGTCAGAGCGTAGGGACGCGGGTGGATGCAGGGATGGGCGGGGACCCTTGTGGGCGTCCTTCCTGCCAGATGAGCGTATAGAGAGCGTAGGGTACAAAGGCACAAGGATGGGGACGAGGACGCCCACAAGGGTCCCCACACCGCCCCACATCCTCCCGCGTCCCTACGCATAATCGAACGGGCATAGAAAGTACAAAGGAGCAACATATATGGGATTTATCATGGATGGCCTGGATGCCGAGGCCTATGACCGCAACTATAGCGACCGCCAGTTGATCGGACGCATCATTAGCTATTTCCGGCCCGAATTGCGTGTCATGTTGATCGTTGCTACCCTCATCATCCTCACCTCGCTGCTTGACACCGTCTTTCCCATTCTTATCTCCTATGGCATCAATATTGTGATTGCCTCGCCCACCGCGCTGGTAATTATCCTGCTGATAGGCGCGGTCTTGCTCTCAGGCATCTTTTCGTGGCTGAGTAACTTCTTCCGGCAGTGGCTCACAGCCAGAGCGGTGGGTGATGTCGTCTTGAATCTGCGCAAGGACGCTTTCAACTCCGTCGTCGCGCGCGACATGTCCTTCTACGATGAATTTCCATCGGGAAAGATTGTCAGCCGGGTGACTTCTGACACAGAGGATTTCGCCTCCGTTGTGACGCTGGCCCTCAACTTGATTAGCCAGGTGTTGCTTTTTGCGCTGATCGCGGTAGTATTGCTGATAAGAAGTATCGAACTGGCGCTACTGGCATTCACCATCGTACCGTTCATCGCGCTGATCGCGCTGGTCTTCCGGCGCGTTGCCCGTCGCACCACGCAGCGCTCGCAGCGTTCGATGGCGAATGTCAACGCCAACGTGCAAGAGGCCATCAGTGGCATTACAGTTGCCAAGAACTTCCGCCAGGAACAGAACATGTACGACGAGTTCAAGCGCGTCAATGACCAATCGTACCATGTGAATGTGCGTTCCGGCTTCGTCTATAATGGCGTATTCCCTTTGCTGGTGCTGGTCGCCAACCTCGGTATGGTCATCGTCGTCTACTTCGGCGGGCTAGGCTCGCTCAATCACAGCATCACGGCAGGTGACTGGTTTCTTTTCTTGCAGGGCATTCGCATACTCTGGTTTCCCATCACCAGCATCGCGGCCTTCTGGAGCCAGTTCCAGCTTGGCCTGGCCGCCAGCGAGCGCGTCTTCGCCCTCATCGACGCGGAGCCGCGCATTCGGCAGACGGATCACCAACCGGTAGGCCACTTGCAGGGCCAGATCGAGTTCAAGCAGATGTTCTTCAGCTATGATGATCGCCAGACCGTACTGGCAAACTTCAACCTGAAGATCGCGCCGGGGGAGACCGTCGCCATCGTTGGACATACAGGCGCGGGTAAAACCAGCATCGCCCGGCTGGTGTCGCGCTTCTACGAGTTCCAGGGTGGTCAGCTATTGATCGATGAACATGATATTCGCTCGTTTGACCTGCACGATTACCACCAGCGCCTGGGCATCGTGCCGCAAATCCCTTTCCTCTTTTCGGGAACGGTGGCCGACAATATCCGCTATGCCCGTCCCGCTGCCAGCGATGAAGAGGTCGCCTATGTCGCGCAGCATATCGGCAACGGCGACTGGCTGGACGCGCTGCCAGAAGGGCTGGCGACACGTGTTGGGGAAGCCGGTCGATCACTTTCTTCAGGGCAGCGCCAACTTGTAGCGCTGGCGCGTGTCCTGCTGCAAGACCCGTCCATCATCATTCTTGACGAGGCGACCGCCAGTGTTGACCCGCTCACCGAGGCGCAGATTCAGGAGGGGCTTGACCTGATCTTGCAAGAGCGCACCGCCATCCTGATCGCGCACCGCATCTCCACCATCCGCCGCGCCGACCGCGTCATCGTGCTCGACTCTGGCAAAATAGTAGAGGAGGGCAATCACGCCACATTGATGCAGCAAGGCGGCCATTACGCGCAGCTTTACAACACCTACTTCCGCCACCAATCGCCCGATTATAAGCCAGGCGAGGGTTTTGTGCCTGTTATACAAACTCAACAGGCATAAAACCCTCGCCCGGCTTGATGTGCGTGACAGCACGATAAATATTGGCGGGGAAGACAGCCACCAGCAGCGCGACTATCCTATTTCCATTCCTGCACAAGCCCATTCCCCTTTTTACGTGCTCAGGGCGTTGGAGTGATGGTAGGCCCGGGCGTTATAGTAGGCGATGGGCTGGGACTCGGCGATGGACTTGGACTTGGACTCGGCGATGGACTCGGAGTCGGGTCAGGCGTCTTTGTTGGAGTTGGCGATGGGCTGGCAGTCGGCGTCACCGTCGGCGAACCGACTATGTAGTTTTTTACAAACAGGGTCACGGTAGACCCAACTGCTACAGGAGAACCAGAAGCCGGGTCTACCTTCACAACAGTATTCGGCTTAAGTGTGCTATCATTCCCGTCAGGGAATATTTTAGTATTAAGCCCCTGCGCAAGCAGCAATTGTTGTGCAGTATCGAGTGACATCCCATTAGGGATAACCGGTACCTTCGTCATTCGCGGCCCCATTGTCACTTGAATAGACTTACCAGTCTGGTAGGTGGTGCCATTCTCGGGGGATTGTTTTATGACCACACCATCTTTAGATGTGGTTCCATTAGCAAGTGAAAGGGTGAAACCGGCATCTTTTGCCCGGCTTTGTGCTGTCGCAAAATCTAAACCACGCAAGTCAGGCACGCTAGCGAAAGTTGCTGTTGCCGTCGGCGTTACGCCACCGTTGTTTATGAATGGCAGTTTGATGACACCCAGTAGAGCGGCCAGATAAATGCTGAAGCCTAATAATAACAGGGCTGCCAGCAGGATAAAGATGGTAACGATGGTAGTGGCTCGCGAGTCTCTTCTATCGTTCTGGTCTCCCCGGCTCTGGAAGGGGCGCGTACTGCCTGAATCTGGCGGGGGAGCGGGGGGCGCGTAGAGATTTTGGTCAAGGTAAAGCGGCTGTTGTGGCTGCGCAGGTGGGAACGTTGCCGGTCCGCTGCCATTTCCATTCGCGAGATCAGGGGAGACGCCGTTGGGCATCATGTTATTGGGCGACGAAACAGGCACGCGCGGTTGTATAGACCGCGCCGATCCGCGCCCGCTGACGTTGGGGCGCGAAGGTATCTGCGGCGCGGAAGATGTGGGTACAGGCGTTGATCCAGGCGTAAATGGGAGGGTCGCGCTGGTGTCCGCATCGCCCAGCAATTCCAGCGCGCGCGCCAGTTGTGAGCCATCGCGGAAACGCATCTCCGGCACCTTTTCCAGGCAGCGCAGGACGATCTCTTCCAGAGCAGGCGGAATAGACGGATTGTACTGGCTGGGCGGCACCGGCGCGTCCTGGATATGCTGCATGGCCACCGCCACCGCATTATCGCCGTCAAAGGGCGTGCGTCCCGTCAGCATCTCGTACATCACGATGCCCAGCGCGTACACATCAGCCGCCGGGCTGACAATCTCGCCCTGCGCCTGCTCCGGCGCGTAGTATTGCAC
>DAHVFL010000387.1 GCA_027316975.1 Chloroflexota bacterium
TCTGGCATAATCGTACAGGGTAGGGGCGGGGCTTGCCTTTCACTGGTAGGTTTTTTGAAACGCGCTGGAAGAACCTGTCATCCTGAGCGTAGCGAAGGATCTGCGCATTGCCGACGAGAGATCCTTCGCTACGCTCAGGATGACAGATGTTCATCTCTCTGGCTACTTTCCTAAAACACCTACCAGTGAAAGGCGGGGCTTGCCCTCGCCCTGGTACACCATGAAGGATTTGTATGGAGAACTGCCTGTTCTGTAAGATTATCGAGGGCCAGATACCCGCCAAAATCGTGTATTCGGACCAGGATGTCGTCGCCTTTGCGGACATCAACCCGCAAGCGCCACACCATGTCCTGTTCATCCCTCGCCGCCATATTGCCTCGATGACTGACATTACACCCGAAGACGGCCCCGTACTCGCCAACATCTTCATAGCCGCCACAAAGGTAGCGCGCGAAATGGGCATTGCCGAAAGCGGCTTCCGTTTCGTCACCAACGTCGGGCCGGATTCTGGTCAAAGCGTTTTTCACCTGCATTTCCACCTGCTGGGCGGGCGCAAATTGGCCTGGCCTCCCGGCTAAGGTGCAGGATAAACTCATGCATATTGCCATCGACTACACCGTCGCTACGCGAGAAACCGCCGGCATCGGGAATTATGTGCGCAGCCTCGTGGATGCCATGCTCGCGCAGGACGCCAGCAACTCGTACACCCTGCTCACCAGCGGGCGTCCAACGCGCGCGCGCCCTTTTCCCGAAGCGCAGAATGTGCGCGGGCGCAGCCTGATTATTCCCGACCGCTACTTGAACGTCCTCTGGTATCGCTGGCGTCTGCCCATCTCGGCCACCTTTTTCACCGGGCAGGTTGATATCTATCACGGCCCCGATTTTGTACTGCCGCCCCTGAACGGCCACACTCGCAGAATCGTCACCGTACATGACCTGGCCTTCATCGAGCAGCCCGAATACGCCGAGCCTGAACTGGCCGCGTACCTCAAAAAAGTCGTGCCGGAAGCCATAGCCGCCGCCGACGTAATCGCCTCCATCTCGCAAACCACGCGCCAGACGCTCATCGACTACTTTCATACCCCGCCGGAAAAAATCACCATCATTCCCAATGGTATCCGCAGCTATTTGCGGCGCGTCACCGACCCCGTGCTATTAGAAGCAACCCGCCACAAGTTCGGCCTCAAAAGCCCGCTCGTGCTGGGCGTCGGCACCCGGCAGCCGCGTAAGAATCACCTCGGCCTCATCAAAGCCTTCCACAGAGCCGCCAGCGCAAACAACAGGCAATCTCGCCCCGCCATGCTTGCTCTCGCCGGCGGCAGCGGCTGGCTATACCAGGAGACGCAGCGGGCAGTGACAGAACTCAAGCTGGAGAAAAAAGTGCGCTTCCTGGGCCACGTCAGCGACCTCGATTTGATGATGCTCTATAGCCTGGCCGACGTGTTCGTCTTTCCCTCCTTTTACGAGGGCTTCGGCGTTCCGCCACTGGAAGCCATGGCCTGCGGCACACCCGTCATCACCTCCAATACCTCTTCTCTGCCAGAGGCTGCCGGTGATGCCGCGCTGCTGGTTGACCCGCGCAAACCCGGCGAAATAGCAAAAGCCATTACTCGCGTACTAGAAAATCCCCCTTTACAGGAAGAACTTCGTCAAAAAGGATATAAGCAGGCGGCCCGCTATACCTGGCAAAAATCCGCGCGCAAGATGCTCGCGGTGTACCAGCAGGTTTACGAGGGCAAGACCCGGTTTAACCACGAGGGGCAAGATATCTTATGAGAATTGGTATGAACGCGCTCTTTTATCGCTTTCCATCTACCGGCAGCGGTCAATACATGACGCACCTGCTCAACGCGCTGGCCGAGGTTGACGGCGAAAACGAATACGTGCTGCTATCACCCGATGATGAGCCGCCCAACCGTGCGAACAACTCGCGCTTCACCTACCTGAAGTCGCCCGTACCCGACTTCGCCCGTCGCAGAGTTACCTCGGAAAAACTGGTCTGGGAGCAATTCACCGCTCCACAGGCTGCTCGCAAAGCAAAGGTTGACCTCTTTCACGTACCTTATTTCGCGCCACCCTATTTTTCACGCGTGCCATCAATAATTACCATTCACGACGTGATCCCCCTGCGCCTGCCCATTTATCGCACCAGTCCCAGAATGAGAGCCTATCTCCAACTGGTGTCACGCGCCGCGCATAAAGCCGCGCTCATCATCACCGTCTCGCAGCACGCCAGGCACGACATCATGGATGCCCTGCATTTGCCAGCCGAACGTATTCGCGTCATCTACGAAGCCGCCGGAGAAGAGTACCGGCCAGTCACCGACCCCGCGACGCTGGCAAAAGCGCGCGCGCGCTACGGCCTCGGCGAGCGGTACATCTTCTACCTTGGCGGCCTTGAACTCCGTAAAAACGTGCTACCGTTGGTAAGAGCCTTCGCGCACCTCTATCAAAAACTCAACGATCCCGACCTGCAATTGCTCATCGCCGGTAATCCCGATAAGAAAAGCGGCCCGCTCTTTCCCGATCCGCGCCCCGTCGCCGCGAATCTCGGCATGACGGGCCAGATCATCTATCGCTACATCGAAGAAGAAGACAAACCCGCTCTCTATAGCGGTGCCAGCGTCTTCGTATTTCCCTCGTCTTACGAAGGCTTCGGGCTTGACCCGCTTGAAGCCATGAGCTGCGGCGCGCCCGTCGTCTGCTCGAACCGCACTTCGCTGCCAGAAGTGGTAGGCGATGCCGCCATCACCTTCGACCCCGATAACACCGGCCAACTGGTCGCTGCCATGCTCAGCGTGCTGACCAACCCCGAACTCAGAGCCGACCTGCGCACCCGTTCGCTGCGACAGGCGGCACACTTCAACTGGCGCAAAACCGCCACGGAAACGCTGGCAGCCTATGAAGAAGCCTACAAACGAAGCAGGAAAAGATAATATGCGCGTCTTGATGATCTCAAAAGCCCTCGTAGCAGGCACCTCCCAGCGCAAGCTCGAAGAACTTGCGAAATGCCCCGGCGTCGAGCTAACGCTGGTCACGCCCCCCTACTGGCAAAGCGACGACGGCAGCAAACTGGAACTCGAACGTCTCTATACCAGCGGCTACCAGATAATCGTCACGCCCATCGCCCGGAACGGCAGCTTCCACCTGCACTACTATCCCCGCCTGGGAAAAATCATGCGCGAGGTGCGCCCCGAAATCGTACACATCGACGAGGAGCCGTACAACTTCGCCACCTTTCAGGCCGCCCGCCTTGCACACAAAATCAAAGCGCGCAGCCTCTTCTTCACCTGGCAAAACCTCTATCGCACTTACCCGCCGCCCTTTCGCCAGCTGGAACTCTACAACTATCGTCACGTCCGCGCAGCCCTGGCCGGCAATCGCGAAGCGGCGGACATCCTGAAACGCAAAGGCTATCGCGGCCCCATTCATATAATCCCGCAATTCGGCTTCGACACCGGCATCTACAAGCGCAGCGAGCCGCGCCCGCCGCGCATCCCCGGCTCGCCCTTCACACTGGGCTTCCTGGGTCGGCTCGTCGAAAACAAGGGCCTGCCCACCATCATCGAAGCTCTCACCATGCTCCCCGATTACTGCCGCGCCGTTTTCATCGGCAACGGCCCCATGAAAAGCGCGCTGGAAGAGCAGGCCGCTCGTCTAAGCGTCTCCGAGCGCGTCACCTTCAAAAGCGGCGTGCCAACCTTCGAAGCCCCCCGCGTATTGCAAGACATGGACGTACTCGTGCTGCCCTCCCGCACGCGCCCCAACTGGAAAGAACAATTCGGGCGCGTGCTGGCCGAAGCCATGGCTTGCGAAACGCCCGTCATCGGCTCCGACTCCGGCGAAATCCCCTACGTCATCGCCGACGCCGGCCTGATCTTCCCCGAAGGCAACGCCGCAGCATTGAGCCAGCGCGTCCGCCAGTTACTAGACAACCCTGAATTGTACGCCACCCTCGCCCACAAAGGCCGCCAGCGCGTGCTGGAGAACTACACCCAGGAACAAATCGCGAAGCAGACGTATGAAGTGTATCAGAAAATGATGCAGGAGTAGGTGCCAGGGTGGGGGCAAGCCCCGGAGACATTCACTTAAATATGACTACGATTGTCCTCCTGGGTGCAGATCCTTCGCTGCACTCAACTCATCGGCTGTCATCCTGAGCGCAGCGAAGGATCTCTCTCCAGGCCGAGCATAGATCCTTCGCTGCGCTCAGGATGACAGCCGACCTGGTATCTGGTTCGTGTTTCTGTTCCCTCCCAGTTTTTTACATACATTTCCTTAGAAACGGGCATATCGGAATAAGCTTATGTTACGATAGTGTTTTCTAATTACGAGGACATTTTTCCTTGCCTTGATTGACCATTCCATTCCCCATTAGATTGGAAAATATGCCATGCTTGATTTCGCATCTATAAGAAACAAGACCACTTCACTCTCGGACATCACACGAG
>DAHVFL010000388.1 GCA_027316975.1 Chloroflexota bacterium
CGCTTGTTTTCCACCCCGATGGTGTTCTAGCCTCTCAACAGGACTAGATTGATATCAATCTATGCAAGCCGCTTCCTAGAATATTTTCGTCGCTTGCCTGGTTACAACTCGTTGCGCATCACGTGGGTGTTTTGATTGCTTTGGGCCTGGACGCTCTTGTGTGGTGAGGAGAGGGGGAATACTGCCAAGTATATGCTCTAGCGCGAGGAGTCTTTGATAGAGCTTACCGTGCGGGGCAAGAAAGTGGATCAACACTGGTGAGAGAGAAGCCGATGCCCGTCGGTTCCGCTGTACGTAGTGTAATTTACTACCGGTAGTAAATTACACTATTACTGCTATCAATGCGATCCCGTATAGTCATCACAAAGACGACCACTCGCTTCAAAAAGACAGAGTACTATTTCCATTCTATGGGACTGGGAAGGGCTTTCAGGCCTGCTACCTGCAGCAATGCGGTACTGGGTACTTTCTTCGCAAAATGAAGCAAACCCTCGCTGAAGCACTATAGGTGGCCTGATGTGTCTGCCTGTTCACCATCCTATTTTACGCTTTTTTGTGAACAGCCTCCTCGTGGTGGATTTTATTGCACAATGCAGCGATATCTCGCGGTAAGGCGATAGCCTGCGCACCTGCTGCCAGGAATTCGTACGTGACTTCCTGGTGGCGGTTCTGTATGATCAGCGGAAAGCCCGCCTTGAGCAGGTTGTGGGCCATGGGCCTGCCCATGATTCCCAGGCCAATAAAGCCAATTGTGTCTGGCATCGTCGTCATCCTTCTGCCCGGTGGCTTGCTCGAACCGGTCTTTACGCGCGCTCTGGCGCAAAGCCCGGCCGGGTGATGGCACCCTCCGAGGCGGACGATACCAGCGCGGCGTACTTGGCAAAGACACCGCTCGTGTAGCGCGGGGCGGGTTCCCTCCAATTCGCCAGGCGGCCAGCGATCTCGGCGTCAGGAAGCTCGACATCGAGGCGGCGCGCTTCGATGTCGATGACGATGGTATCTCCCTCTTGCAGTATGGCAAGCGGCCCGCCGCTCGCCGCCTCGGGCGCAACATGACCCACCATCAACCCACGCGTGGCTCCGCTGAAGCGGCCGTCGGTGAGTAATGCGACCGTCTCGCCAAGCCCGGCACCGACGATAGCGCCGGTCACTGCCAGCATCTCGCGCATACCGGGTCCACCTCGCGGACCTTCGTAGCGAATGACCACCACATCGCCGGGCTTGATGCCGTTGTGGGTTACTGCCTGCATGGCATCTTCCTCGCGGTCGAAGACGCGCGCCGGTCCGCGATGGTGCAGCCGCTCATGCCCGGCTATCTTGACCACGCAGCCGTCTGGCGCGAGCTTCCCCTTGAGGATGACCAGGCCTCCGTTGGGCTTGATCGAGTCGGAGAGCGGGCGCACAACATCCTGGCCGGGCGACTCTACTGCCCTGCCAGCCTCTTCACCGATGGTTTGCCCGCTCGACGTCATCTGCTGCCCGTCAACCAGCCCGGCTGCAACGAGTCGCTGCGCCAGGAGCCCTATTCCCCCGGCTCGATCCAGGTCCACCGCGACATAGCGCCCGCCCGGCTTCAGATCGGCCAGCATTGGTGTGCGCCTGCTGATCATATCAAAATCATCGATTGTCAGCGGCACGCTGGCTTCACGAGCCATCGCCAGCAAGTGCAGCACGGCATTGGTTGAGCCGCCCGACGCGGCTACGCCTGCAATAGCATTCTCAAATGCCGGGCGCGTCAGTATGTCAGCGGGCGTTATCCCGCGCCGCAGGAGATCCATGACGAGCTCGCCGCAGTGCCTGGCCACCTCATCCTTGCGTGGATCGACGGCAGGAACGCTTGCTGTGCCCATCGGGGAGAGGCCGAGAAACTCGAGGGCCATCGCCATGGTATTAGCGGTAAACTGCCCGCCGCACGCACCCGCTCCCGGACAGGCCACATTTTCCAGCTCCCGCAGGTCGGCATCGCTCATCCTGCCTGCCGCATTGGCCCCAATTGCCTCGTAGACATCGCCAACCGTCACATCCTTGCCTCTGAAACGTCCGGGCGCAATCGAGCCACCATACAGGATCAAGCCTGGCACGTTCAGCCGGATCAGCGCCAGAGCAGCGCCTGGGATGGTCTTGTCGCACCCCACCAGGGCGATCACGGCATCGAACATATGACCGCGCCCGACCAGCTCGATCGAATCGGCGATGACCTCGCGGCTTACCAGGGAGGCTTTCATGCCTTCTGTGCCCATCGTTACCCCATCACTAATGGCAATGGTATTGAACTCCATCGGTGTGCCACCGGCTGCGCGTATGCCCTCTTTCACTCTGGCAGCCAGGCGGCGCAGGTGGTAGTTGCAGGGCATGGTCTCGGTCCAGGTGTTGGCGACGCCAATGATGGGGCGAGCCAGGTCATCATCGGTGAAGCCGATGGCTTTGAGCATGGCGCGTGCGCCAGCGCGGTCACGCCCATCCGTGATTACGCGGCTGTGCTGTTTGAGATCAAATGTCATGGTGACCTCCAGGTGTTATTCGTGGTTTAGCGCGGGTAGAGCGCATACGCATGTATCTGTGCCTGTTGATAGTGAGGCATACAGGAAGCGCAGTCGTCAAGGATACATCATTTCGCATGGTGAAATCCGGCCCTGTACAACTCGATCTTTTTATGGTATATCTTTGTATGTCAAGACTTTCCATAGAGCGTATCGGTGTAGCTTGATACTCATCCGTAGATGATCCTCCTTGTAGTGTTTCGTCCAGGTTACAACCCCCTGAAATCTAACGTTTGCCCGTATATTTGGCGTGTTTTCATGACACGTCTATACTCAGCATGGAAAGCAAACCGTCGTGGGCTGCACCGCCTCCATGCCGATCAAGTGAAAGGACCGATCGATGAAGAATGGTTCGTTTGTGCTGGATGCGCACACCGGGTTTTGGGATGCCAGCAAGGAAAACTGCAAGAACCGATTTGGGGATGCGTTCATCGAAACCTTCTATGCGTTCCATACCGGCTTCAATCCACCGGAAAAACGATGGACGATGGACTATGAGACCCAATTCCGCAAGGTTGATCCCGATTGGTATCTCGAGGAGGTCTTTATCAAGGGCGATGCCGATATGTCCATCCTCTCAACCCAGGTACTCATGGACTTTTACCACACCGGCTTCTGCTCCGCCGACAAGAATATGAAGATGCGGGCGCGCGCACCTGAGAGGATTATTTCACTGGGTGGAGTTGATCCACGCATGCCCAACGCGGTACAGGAGGTGGAACGCCAGATCGCTGACTGCGGTGTCAGAGGCTTCAAATGGTATACCGCCGAGTGGCGGGGCCAATCGCGCGGTTGGAGTGCGAACGACCCCATGGTTTTCCCACTCTACGAGAAGTGCATCGAACTGGGGGTAAAGAACATGCACTTCCACAAGGGACCCGCAGTTGAGCCGCTTTCCCTCTCCAGGTTCGATGTGCGCGACATCGACGAGCCTGCCTGGCTTTACCCCGAGCTAAACTTTATCATTGATCACGTGGGCCTGCCGCGCATTGATGACTTCTGCTGGATCGCGGCTCGCTGCCCGAATGTGTATGGTTCACTGGCGGTGGCGCTTGCCTTTGTGCATAACCGTCCCCGCTTCTTTGCGGAAGTGATGGCCAACCTGCTCTTCTGGCTGGGGCCGGACCGCATTATCTACGGAACGGACTTCCCCATCTGGTATCCCCACTGGCAGCTTGACGATTTTATGGCGTTCCAGCTTCCCGAGGATATCAAAGCAGAGTATGGCGTTGACCTCACAGACGAAATCAAACAGAAGATCATCGGCGGCAATATTGCGCGCCTCTATGGTATAGATGTTGAGAGCAAGCAGAAGGCCTTTGAAAACGACGAAATTGCTCAGCGCAAGCGCGAGTATGCTGTCTCCCATCCTGCCACGGATACAGGGATAGCGGGGACGACGTCGCGATGATGATTGATACAGAGGCCGTATACGCGGCGGCCGGCTCTACTCGCGATCCAGAAATCCGCCGATCGCTTGCTGATCTGGGCCTGCTCGACGAGGTGCAGATCGACGGCGATCAGGTGACGGTCCACTTTCACCTGACCAGCCCGCTCTGCCCCTCCAGGTTTGCTACCAGTATCGGGCAGGAGATTCGCAAGCGGGTGGAAGCGGTACCCGGCGTCACATCGTGCGAGGTGATACTACGCGATCATTTTCTGCGCGATAAGATTCAGGAGCTTATCAACGCGAGGAGCCGCCGATGAGGACGAATGTAGCGCAGATCCTTGCCGGCCGAAAGGAAAGCGAACTCCTCGCTTTCCCGTCGGTTCGGCGCATGGCTGACGTTCTAGTCGAACGCTGCCGCGAGCAATCATGGGTGCGAACCTCGGTTGCATCGCTGGAGCGGTTCCGCGCGATGACAGGACAGCCCGATCTTGAGGTGCTGCTCGAACGGGCACGGGCAGAGC
>DAHVFL010000389.1 GCA_027316975.1 Chloroflexota bacterium
AACTGGGGCAACCCGTGTACGATTTGCACCGTCGCCTGAGCAAAGGGCAGGCCCTCGGGGAAATTGGCCGCAGGCGTAGTCAACCACAGGCCCAGCCAGATGCCAAAGAAGGCCCCCAGTGACGACATGATAAAGATGAGCGAAGTGTATTTCGCGCGCCCGTTGCTGGGCGCTACCTCATTGACATAGGTGGCCACCAGAGCCAGGTCAGCACCCACGCCGATGCCGGTGATGATGCGGGCGATGATGAAGGTGGTGTAGTCCTGCACGAAAGCGTTAAACAGCGAACCAAGTCCGGTGATGACGAGCGTGATCAGCAAGATATCCCGCCGCCCAAAGCGATCCGCCAGTGGGCTGAGGATAAGCGCCCCGATGACATACCCGACCAGGTTCAAGAGTACTGGTAAGCCCAGTTTATCGGATGCCAGCACTACTCCTGGTCCGGGAGGTCCAGGTATACAGCCGGCCACTATCTGCGTGCAGGTTTGAATAAAGGAAACGTTGATGTCGAAGATGTCGAAGAACGTGAAGAGAAAGCCGATGCCAATGATACCAATGAACAAGTAGGAAAGCGACCAGATGGGGATACGATCCTGGCGAGCAATCACGCTTGCGCCTGTGCTGCGCGTACCAGCTTCTGCTTCGGACGCCATGAGATACTCCTTTCATACGCCTGTTTCGTTACAGACAAGTATTTATCGTTTCCGACTTCGCTCCCAACGATTGTGAAATCGCCATCGCTTCCTCCCGCAGTTGCCCGGCAGCACGCTCCAGGATTTCATCCTTAAAACGCGAAGCAAAGCCGACGACCCACAGTAGAGCTACCAATACGCCTCCCGCGCCATATATTGGCGTCGATACCGCATTGACTCCATCCAGATATTCCCCGGAATCAATGCAGATGCCTGCGCGGGCGACCTCTTCCACATGCGCCAGGAACTGCCGCGCATCTGTGATCGAATGTTCTGTGAAGCGCGGTAGCGGGTGCGCGTGCAAATAATGCTCTCGCTGCGTCACGGGCCACGATGCCAGCACAACCACTCCACAGGCCCCTGCCAGCAACGGTATTCGCATTCCTCGCCGCGCGGCTATATGAAATCCTGCCTGCTCCCCTTCATCTACCACGCATTCGATGATACGCACACCCTTCTGCTCAATCCTGCCCAGGCACACCGTCTCGCCCGTGCCACTTGCCAGGCGACGCATGGCCGGGAGAGCAAAGTGGCGCAGCCCCGCGCGCTGGATATAGATCTGCGCCAGATCATAGATGCGCGGCCCCAGCACAAAATGTCTGTCCTCCACCTGCTCTATCGCCCCGCTATTCTCCATCGTTTTGAGCAGTCCATGAATACTGCCCTTGCTCATATTGAGCGACCGCGCCAGGTCCGACAACGTCAAACCCTCCTCCGTCACACTCAAGAGATCGAGCAGGCGAAAAGCGCGCTCCACCATGGGCGCAGGAGTTACGTGCGCCCCCGCTTCGATTGCTGCGTTTTGTTCGCTATAGTGAACCAATTGTTCATTCATAAGAACAGTGTAACCGATTTCCTATTCTCTGTCAAGAATGGTTTCTTGCGAAACATTCTTATGGCACATGTAGGATTGGTTTAGCTGCAAGAGCTTCACGACAAGCAAAGGCATTACAGAAATATTTTTAAGGATTTCTGATAGATCGTGTTAATTTAAATTCTGTCAAGAGATTTGCTCTGTTATCACCCTCACATTGACGTAAACGGCAATCTTGTGATATGCTATTCATAGGCCCCCTGCTCCGGCACTGTCTTTATCCATTTTTGGGGAGGTTCACACATGATGATCGCCACAAATGAACACTTTTCTTCAGAAAATATCGATGAAATACGTTCTTATTCTATCGATCAGGTTGCGGCGCAGACAGGGTTAACGAAACGCACCCTGCGCTACTACGAAGAAATGGGCCTGCTGCCGCCCACTGATCGCACCGGAGGAAACTACCGGCGCTATAGCGATGAAGACATTCACCGCATAGATCATATTAAAAAGCTGCGTGACCTGCTGGGCTTCTCCCTGGCCGATATTCGCGCTATGTTGGAAGTAGATGATGAACGAGGGATGCTGAAAGAAGCCTACCGGCAAGAAACCGAGGCTGCGGCGAAAATTGACCAGTTAGACAGAGGCGACGGACTTATCCGCCGTCAACTGCAAATGATCGAACAAAAAATAGCAGGGCTGGAGCAGATGCGCACCACGCTGCAGGCCACTATCGAGCGTCACGAGCGTATTCGCCAGCAATTATCGGATAACATTTCATCAAACACGTAATACCTAGATTGGACTTTTATGCAAACGATCAGTTCAGGAGACAAAAAGAGTTCGGCTCCCGAACTCATTGTCGAAAAGCAGCAGGCCCATAGCCTGCTGCGCACATTTATCGCCCTGCGACACCGCAATTTCCGCCTGTTCTGGTTCGGCCAGATGATTTCTCTCACCGGCACCTGGATGCAATCAATCGGGCAGGCATGGCTGGTATTATCATTGACCCACAGCGCCTGGCTGCTGGGAATCGTAGGCGCGCTGCAATTCTTACCCGTCATGTTTCTCTCACTTTTCGGGGGCGTACTGGCCGACCGCCTGCCCAAACGCAAAGTGCTGCTTTTTACACAAATTTCTGCCATGATCCAGGCCACCATTTTGTGGGCGCTGGTTGCCACAGGATATGTGCAAATCTGGCATGTCTTGGTACTGGCAAGCCTGCTGGGCCTCACCAACTCCATCGATATGCCTACGCGCCAGGCGTTCGTAGTCGAGATGGTAGGGCGCGAAGACCTGACCAACGCCATCGCGCTTAATTCATCGCTTTTCAACATGGCGCGCGTGCTTGGCCCAGGACTGGGCGGGCTTATCATCGCCTGGCTGGGCGTCGCGCCCCTCTTCCTGATGAACGCCACCAGCTTCATCGCCGTCATTATCGGACTGGCCCTGATCGACATGAAAAGCCTGCATGGCATATCCTACCTGAAAAACAAACTCGCAGACATGCCAAAGCAAAGCACCTGGCAGAGCCTGGGCGAGGGACTGACCTACGTCAAACGCACGCCCGCCTTGTTTCTCGTAATCGCCGTCATCGGCGTCGTCTCCCTGTTCGGCATCAACTTCAACGTCATGTTGCCGCTCTTCGCCACCGGTGTGCTGCATTCAGGCCCGTCAGGGTTCGGCTTCCTCTCAGCAGCTTTCGGACTGGGTTCGCTCTTCTCGGCGCTGTGGATCGCCTGGGGCAACAATAAGCCACGTATCCGCTTCATGCTCCTGGGCGCGCTGGCCTTTGGCGCGTTGGAAATCCTGTTTGCGCTCTCGCCCATCTACCCGCTCTCGCTGCTATTGATCGCCAGCGTCGGCTTTGCTCAAATCGCCATGTCCGCTGTTGCCAACACTATCATCCAGAGCATCGCGCCCAACCACCTGCGCGGAAGGGTCATGAGCGTCTACATGATGGTTTTCGCCGGCAGTGTTCCGCTGGGCAACCTGCTCGCCGGTGGCCTCGCGCACCTCTACGGCGCGCCGCTATCGCTGCTCGTGGGAGCCAGCCTGGCCCTCATCGCCGCCATCGTAGGCTGGATCAAACGTTCATCCGCGGAGAAAGACCTTGCAACCAGCAGCAATTAACAACTGGCGCGTACTGCCGCTCGCCACCGGCGACCAGCAGACGCACATCGATTTCAGTGAGCAACTGCTCGCCACCGCGCAATCCGGCGACCCTCCAACACTCTACTGGTCACAGGCAGAGCCGGAGGGCCTTGTGCTGGGCTTTGCGCAGCAGCCCGCCATCCTCAACGCCCAGGTTCTCGCGCATCACCCACTACCAATTTACCACCGACGCGCTGGCGGCACCGCCGTGCTGGTCGGCCCGCACCTGCTCAGCCTGGATGTCCTGCTGCCCGCCGGTCATCCCTTAATCCTGCCCGACGTGGTAGAATGCTATCGCTGGCTGGGCGAAACCTGGGTCGCCACCTTGCGCGAACTGGGCATCGAAACCCGCGCAATCACGCCCATCGAAGCCCACGCGCAGCGCGACCAACTCAAGCAACCCGCAGCCCGCGAGCGCGAATCCATCCTCCGCCGCGCCTGCTACGGCTCACTCTCCCCCTACGAAGTAGTCGCCACACATGAAAACCTCAAAATAGTAGGACTTGACATGATTCGCCGCCGCGCAGGCACCCTCCTCCAGGCCGGCCTCCTGCTCCACTGGGACACCGAAAAACTGGCCGCCATCCTCGGCCACACCCCGCAGGAACAAACCACCCTGCGCGAAGGCCTGCGCCAGCGAGCCGTAGGGCTGGATACCCTTGCCGGAAAAGTGATTCGCGCCGAAACGCTGATTGCAACCTTCGAGTATGTTCTATCTACACGCCCCCATCCTCACTGACTGGTAGACCAGGGCTGGGACAGGCCCATCCTGCTTACAACCTCCACAC
>DAHVFL010000038.1 GCA_027316975.1 Chloroflexota bacterium
GCTATAATGTCTGCAACACAGTATTTAGTGCATAATGTATCAACGTGACTCGTATCTAGCTGGTGGACGCGGTATAGCGCGCCCCCATGACATATACACGGGCGATAGCGAGAGGGATGGCATGACGACAAACGCCAGGCTACAGGGTTCACTCAACGAGTTTGGCCTGTTGGAAGTCTTGCAGATGATGGATTTTGGGGGGATGACGGGCGCGATTCACCTCAAACAGGAAGCTACGGAACGAATAGGTATTGTCTACTTCCATGAAGGCAAGCTGGCGGGTTGTTCGGAACTCGATCCCGGCGCTTTGACGCTGGGCGATATCTTGCAGCAACTGGGCATGGCGCATAGCCAGCATATCGCGCGGGCCTTTTCCATGCAGATGCAGGACCCTTTCGGCAAACGCATCGGCGAGCGTTTGATCGAGATGGGGGTTATTTCGAATGAACACTTGCGCGAGGCGTTGCGCACCAAGGCGCTGTGGACGGCGCGCGAACTGTCATTATGGAGAGAAGGCACCTACGAGTTCGTTCCCAGCGCGGTGACGCGATCCAATTCGATCTTGCCTTACGGAGAAGATGCCCTCAATTTAGAGGTTATGGGCGTAATGATGGAGATGGTGCGCTATTCGGACGAGTGGGAGCAGCTCAAAGTCTACTTCCCCCAGGGTATGCAAACCGTCCTGCAAGCCGCGCCTGTCATCAGGTATGCGCTGCAATTAGATACGCGCACGGTGGAATTGATAGGGGGTATTAACGTCTATCGCAGCGTGCGTCGTATCGCCAGCGGAATTCGTCGTCCCGAACTGGAGGTTGCGCGCGACTTTGCCCGCCTCATGCAGCATCAACTGGTCAGCGCGGTTTTTCAGCAAGAACGCATCGCGCCTTATCTCACTGGCGCGAGCGGCTATTATGGCGCGAACGGCAACGGGAATGGCAGCGGGCGCAGCAGTGGCGTGCATCTCCCTGGCCCGGCTGAACGCCTGCGCATGGAGAGCTTTGGACTGCTTGATTTGATCAGCCGTATGGAACAGTCATGGAATACGCGACGCACGCCCGAAGAACAACTTTCCGTGCTGGTCGAATTTGTCAACTGGACGATGGACGCGCTGGCTGAAACCTGTCGCGCCAACGGCACCGAGCTTGACCCCAACACGCTGGAAAATCTGCTGACGCGCAACAACCTGCGTAATATGGGCAATTACTTTTTTATCATCGGCAACAATACTATCGACGAGGATAACTTTACCGCCCTGTGCCATGAAGTGCTGCAAGGCGATATCTTGAAGTCTACCGACTTCTTCGAGGAAGCCTCTATCGTGCTGCAACGTATCCTGCTGTGTATCTTCGATTCCATCAACGGGCGCGTGGCCTCCCTCTACGAGCGTCTCGAAAACCAGGAGGTGTGGGAAGCCATGTTCACCCAGTTTGGCCTGCCGAGGGAGAAGTAGCTATGCGGCAGCGGATGCGCCGCATTTTGTGCAGAAGGCCGCGCCTGGCTTCATCTCTGCGCCGCAGTTGGAGCATTGTACTTTCTCTTCTTGCTTCGGTTCCAGCGATGTGCCGCATTGCATACAGAACTTGTCGCCTGGCTCGTTGGGCGTCTGGCATTTGGGGCAAATGAGTGGAGCGGGAGCAGACGCGGTCTGGGCCTGTCCGAAGTGAAAGTTCGGCATGGTGAATGGTGGCATATGAAACGGGGTGGAGGCCCCCGGGCCGCGCTGCGCGCCGGGCGCGTGCTGGTACACGAGCATGTCAAGCGCGTTCAACACCTGGTTGCCGAGGCTGGCCTGCATCAATGTACCCGCGCCGGCTGTGATCATCAACGGCCAGAGCACCGGAAAAAAGAAGCCAACCGCGCCGACTGCGGCTTTATCGGCCCAGCGCTGCTGGCCGATGGCGGCTTGCAGTCCTTCGGGATTGCGCTGCATCACAACGGTAACGGCGGAACGCAGGCCGAGGATGGCAGCCACTTCTCCGCCTTTCCTCAATTGCACCGTCATATGGTCAGCCGAGCCAAAATGCTGTGTTTCGAATCCCTGCGCCACAAACTCGCGCTCCAGGTCGGCGGCGAGTCGTTCCATATTGATGTCGCGAGTATTGTAGTAGCGAATGTCCATAAAAATGTTTTCTCCCAATCTTCATACTAGAGTTTTTTCGAAAGTTAGAATCTCCATATTTGCAAAGCCAGTAGCGACACCCCTTGTGGGTGTCCCGTCTATTGTCCACAAGGGCGTAACACAATGCGGGATTTGAGGACGGGACACCCACAAGGGGTGTCGCTACTGGCCTACATTACAGTTTTTTAAAGGTGCAGTTTACTTTGCCAAATTGTAGCGACTCGCCATCATTGATGGGACTTGCCTTATCCGGTTCCAGGCGTTTGCCATTGACGCGCGTGGCGTTGGTGCTGTTCAAGTCTGTCACCATGTAGGTACTGCCGACATGTTCGATGGTGGCATGAATGCGCGAGGTGGTATCCGCGCCGGGGATATCACTCAGATCGACATCCGGTGTGATGCCCTGCACATCGTGATCGACTCGCCCAACCAGCGCCTGTTCTCCGCTCAGTTCCACTTCCTTGCCATTGCTGAAGATGAGCTTGCCCCAGGGAACGCTCGTATTGGCGGTTGGCTGGCTACCTGGCCGGGCTTTGATGGGCTGGCGTGGCGTTTGCAGCGTTTGCGAATTGGGCGAAACGTTGGTTTGCACAGTTGGCTGCGCAGGTGGGGTGTACGCCGGTGTAGGCGGCATGGTGGGCGGCGGCGCGGGTTGCGCTGGCGGCGTATACAGCGGTGCCTGCGGCTGTTTGGGCGCGGGTGGCGGCGTAGCGGGTTTTGATGTGCCGGGAATGATAGTCACCGATGGTTTGGGCATTACCGGTGGGTCCTTTGGTACCGGTGGCACATAGGGCGCGGGCGGTGGCGCGGACGGTCGGAAAGTCGGAGGCTGGGGAGCCGGGGGCGGAGTATACGTTGGAATAGTGGGCGCGGGCGGCGGCGCTGCAACGGTTGGAGCAGACGCCTGCGTGCCTGATTGGGACTGGAAGACCGATGTGCCGCATTTAGGACAGAACGCTACCCCTGGCTTGACCTCGAACTTGCAGTTGGGGCAGATGGTCTTTTGTTGCGGAGCCAGCGAACGACCACAGCCGCTACAAAACGTATCACCCGCCTCGTAGGGCGTGTTGCAGTTGGGACAGCGCAGTGACGGCGAATATACGGGCGTGGGCGGCATGGGCGGTGTGGTTGGCATATAGACAGGTGCGGATGGCGTGTAGACAGGTACAGACTGACCATACTGCGGGGGGGGCGCCCATTGCTGTTGCACCTGCGGCATCAGTTGCGCGGGAATGGGGCCAGGACGCACATCCGGGTAGCGCTGGCGCACCAGTCCATCCAGCGTATTCAGTACACTGTTGCCCAGGCTGGCCTGGCGAATCGCGCCTGCGCCGGATGTCAACATCAAAGGCCAAAGTACGGGGGCAAAAACCAGGCCGACCGCACCCACCGCCGCCTTATCCATCCACTTCTGCTGGCCGATCATCGTCACAGTGCCGCCGGCCATGCGTTGTATAATGACCGTCAGGGCCGTTTGCAACCCAATCAGGGCAACCAGGTCGCCGCCCTTCTTCAACTGCACTATTGTCTGATCTGGAGTGCCGGCGTGCTGGGCCTCATATCCCTGCAAACGATACATATTTTCCAGGTCTATTGCAAGTCGCTCGATGTCTATTTCTTCCGATTGATAAAATCTGGCATCCATTACATACTCCTTGTTTCTTCAGTTCCCCTGTTTTTGGAAGATGCGCGCTTTCATACATACCATTATTGCATAGCTCCTTTATATACGCTTGTACCCATTGAAAGTTAGAGCGAGGAGCGACATATCCGGATAAAGTATATCATATGCCGTGGGGAGAGTTTCTTGCTGATTTACTGGTGAGTTTTGATGAGATGGCAGTGAGTCACAATACGGAATCTACGAGGGAAATTTTCCCGCGTGCTATGCGAGGGCATTCAACAGCAATAACCCACGCTTACTTTTTCACAATTGCGTTCGAGAGTTCCTTGCCAGGAGAGAAGCGCACCCGTTCCCTGGCGGGAACGGTGATTTTCTGATTGCGGTCGCGCGGGTTGACGCCCTGGCGAGCGGCGCTCCGGCGCACCTTAAATGAGCCAAAGTTGACCAGGCGTACCTCCTGGCCTTGTTCGAGTGACTCGCGAATACTGGTCAGTGTTGCTTCAAGTACCTCTGCTGCCTTCTTCTGAGTCAGGCCCGAGCGTTTCGCGATGCTTTTGGTGATCTCTTGCCGGCCAACAATCGTCGATGTTGATGTTGTCTTTGATTCGGCCGGTCCGGTTTTTTTAGCTGCCATAGGTTTCAATTTCTCCTTACTACGTTCAACACATGTCGCATCTTCTCCCAATGTGCTATTGTTGGGCTTGTAGAGCGACTTCACAACTCACTGCCGTATAGGAGTATAGCACGCGATTCTGGGAAATTCAAGGCATGAAACCGCCTCAGAGCTTGCCCGAAAACCTCGCACCGCCTGGGAAGCCAGCTTATAGCAAGCGTACAGTTAGAAAAATGGCTTCCCAGGCGGTATGAATGGGGAGATGGGCGACGAGGGCGGGGACAAGAAGTGACGAGGGCAGGGGCAGGCCCCGCCATCTGTCATCCTGAGCGCAGCGAAGGATCTGCGTGCGGCCCGGCGAGAGATCCTTCGCTGCGCTCAGGATGACAGTAGTCCTTATGACAATAGTCCTTATGACAATAGTCCTTACGACAGTAGTCCTTACGTTCGCGCTAATGGGGCAAGCGCCGCCCTGGTTAGACAACGCTATACAGGAGAAGGCCATCGCTGGTGCGGTGTTGCTCGGCCTGGCCGCTAAAGCGCAGGTGTTCAAGGTGTGAGAGCGTTTCGGCAACGGCCATGCGGCGCGCCTCGCTGTTGTTCCAACGGTGGCTGAAGAGTTGTTCCGCTACCCGGTTAGCGTGTTGCGGTTGCTGGTCGAGCAGGGCCAGGATTTGCTTTTCGCGGTCGTAATGATGTTGGGTGATCTGGGCGGTGCGCTCTGCGAGGCCGGTGAATGGCTCGCCATGTCCGGGCAAAACGATGCTGGCGGGCAGATCGGCCACTTTTGCCAGCGATGCCAGGTAGTCGCCGAGAGGGTTGGGACGGTCCTTTTCAGAATACAGTCCGATATTGGGTGTAATGCGGGGCAGAACGTGATCGGCGGCCAGGAAGACTCCATCTCGCTCGCGCAGGAGGCAGATTTGCCCATCGGAGTGGCCGGGCGTCCAGATGACGCGGTACTGCTCACCGGCAACGGTGATGACTTCCCCGTCGTTGACCAGAGTGAATTTTTCGTGTGGTGGAACGCGAATGAGATTGCGCATCACGTCCGGGTCAACCTGTGTGAACCAGAAGTCGCCGGGCAACATCCCGTGCTGGCTGAAGAAGTTTGAGACGCGCCCGAAACGTTCGGACATCTTACCCGCCCAGATCACGCGAATGGCGTCCTCGTCGATGGGATGCATAAAGACGTTTGCTCCACTGCGCTCCTGGAGTTCGCCGGATAGCCCCACATGATCGGGATGATGATGGGTGAGAACGATGGTGCGCAGGTTGTCAAGGCTGAGACCGGCGCGTTCCAGCCCTTTCCACAATGCTTCGCGGGTATCGGGCGTGCCCATGCTTGTATCTATCATAGCCCAGCCATGCTTGCCGACCAGCGCAAACACATTCACGGTGCGCAAAGGAAAGGGAATGGGCACGGTAATTTTCCAGATGCCATCGACGACCTCGCGAGCTTCTGGTAGGGGTTCTGGAGTGCTGCGCGGCTGCGCCAGTGGAGGTTGGGGTTGTTGCATGATAACAGGACTTTCTTGTATGTTCGACTGTAGGGCCTGGTTGGTTGCGCCCTTTCGTTATCTTCTGCACAGATTGTATGGTGTAAAGCGCGCCTGTGTCAAACCTGACCGGGTGGCGCTTCCGGCGCTTGAAGGGGCGTCTCTCTCATCGATGCTTTGTATGCCGTAGTTGCCCTGGCTTTTTGCGCCTCGCGCGCGTACCGTACCAGACGTGTAAAGAAATAGATCATAAGCAGCAAAGCGAGTACCAGGAGCGAGAATGTGCCGAAAATATCGCCAACGGCGTCCCAACTCGCGCCGAAGGCAAAGCCGAGTAGTAAGGGGATGAGCGCGCCCAGCGCCTCGCCAGCGATATCAAAGAGCAGAAAGTAGCGGTACGGATAGAGTTCTGTGCCGGCCAGCAGGTTGACAACCCCACCCAGAGCAGCCACGAGAAAGCGACTGAAAAAGATGGCCCAGCCTCCGCGTTTTTTGAAGTAGAGGCGCGAGCGAGCCACAGAATCTGGCTTGAGGAAGCGATTCCCCAGTTTAGCATGTTCTAGCCAGTCGGCTCCCTTGCTGCCCCAAAAGCGTCCGATGACATAGCCCAGGTTGTCGCCAGCGACAGATGCGCTGATTGAGATGAGTGTCAGCAAGACAATGTTGAAATCGCCCAGCGCGGCGAACGCGCCCGCCGCCAGCAGCACAAGCGCGATGGGAAGCGGTAAACCGACAGCGGCAATGAAGATGGAGACCCAGAGGGCAGGATAGCCATACTCCTGCATGATAGTCAAGAGGGCAGTGAGGAATATTCTCATGTTACTTCCTTCGCTGCCGGAGTAGGCGTGTGAAGCAGGGCGGGGGCGCGATGCAAGGCGGGAGCAGGCGTGTGAACCAGGGCGGGGGGGCCGCGAGAGCGGCGAAGCCCCGCCCGTACCCTATACGCGCTTCGCGGTTGTCCTTTGTCGTTTGCACCTGTCTTACTTCGCTGGTTGCGATAATTTAGAATCGCGTGTTGGATGTCACGAATGAGGCCATCCACAGGGCGTTTGACGCGGTCGGCCAGCTCGCGCAAAGGAAGACGATGCACTGTTTTGTCACTGGTAATACGCAACGACTGGTCCAGGTAGCTTTCGGGAATACGATAGTAATGCGCGATATAGGGAACGGTCATCCAGGAGCGAATGGCGCTGACATCGCCTGTGACCACGAGCTTGCGTTCTTGCTGAAACCTCTGAAAAGCCTGCACCGCCTGCACTGCGAAAAAAACGGTCAGGCCCAACGCCAGGCATAATACTATAGCGGCGCCAACTAATTTTAGACGCGCATTCAAACCTGGAAGGCTCCTACTTGACGATGTATGGACTCTCCTCTAGAATAACAGATATGAACAATTTAACGCAACCATTTGAGGTGACGATCAAACGTATCGATAAGGACTTGCCTTTGCCTGTGTATGCTACGGCGGGTTCGGTGGGCTTCGATTTGTTTTGTCGTGAGGATACGGAAATTGCGCCGCGCACGATTGAGCTGGTACCCGGCAATGTCATAGTGCGTATTCCACACGGTTATATGCTCATGCTGATGCTGAGAAGCAGCACGCCGGTACGCAAGGGTCTGCTCATTCCCAATGGGGCAGGTATTATCGATCAGGATTATTGTGGCGAGGGGGACGAATTGAAGATACAGGTATTGAACTTTCGCGAGGAGCCGGTGCTGGTGAAACGCGGTGAGCGCATTGCCCAGGGAATTTTTGTTCCCATTGCTCGCGCTACCTGGCACGAGGTGGATGAAATGGGTGAGGGCCGGGGCGGTTTTGGCAGCACGGGCATATAAACGCCAGCAGGTACAGGTATAAGATGCAACACAACTACTACGAAATTCTCGAAGTCTCGCCTTCCGCGACGCTGGCAGAAATTAAACGCTCCTATCATCGTCTCGCGCGCCTGCACCATCCCGATCTCAATAAACAGGGACTTGATACCCATATCAAACGGCTGAACCTGGCCTACCAGACGCTGCGCGATTCCCAGAAACGCGCTGTCTACGATGAGCAGCTTGCTGAAGAGCAGCGCCAGGCCGCGCTGCGTTTGAAGGCGAAGCGCCAGGCTGAAATGACCTGGACAAAGGGTTTGTTTGGTTTCGTCGATGAATTGAAAAAAGGTCTTAAAGAGTAGGGACGAGGACGCCCACAAGGGTCCCCACCCGTCCACTCATCCACCCGCGTCCCTACGCAGAGGATTCCCCTCCTGGGGTGGCAAAATTCATTTGAATATTCGTGAAAACTCTCACTGTGTGATCGCTTGACGCAGCAATCAAATTCCCATCAGGCGACCACATCACCGCGCGTATCCATTTCCTGTGGCCTTGATTGAGGTTGATGCACTCATCCGTTGCCGGCTGCCATACCTGCACGCGCATATCATCTCCGCCAGAAACGATGTGCTGGCTGTCGGGCGACCAGGCGAGTGACTTTACCGCTTTCGTATAGTGGTTAAATGCGTGGATGGTTTTGCCTGTGGTGGCTTCCCATACCTGTATGGAAGTGTCCTGGCCGGCGGAGGCGATGAACGCGCCGTTGGGCGACCACGCTGTGGTGTAGACTGGCCCGCTATGGCCTGTACAGGTCACTTTCACGTCGCCGGTGAAGGCATCCCATACCATTATGCTGTCTTCAAAGCTGCACGTGGCGATGTGGTTTCCTCGCGGTTCCCATGACGCGGCAAATACGCGGTACTGGCGCGTGTGGGTGAAAAGCAGTTTGCCTGTGAACGCTTCCCATACCTGCGCTGTGCTGTCGCCGTAGTCTCCGCCGGAGACGATATGCTTTCCGTCGGGCGACCAGGCAATACTGCGGGCCAAACGCGCATGGCCGCGATAGGTGAGGATGGTAGAGCCGCTATATGCATCCCAGACGTTGATAACGCCGGTGGTGTCGCCAGATGCAATGTATTTGCCGCCGGGCGACCACGCGACTGAAAGGAGGCTGCTCGTGTGTTCGCGGTAAATGGTGATGTCTGCGGTTTCCATGTTGGATGGGTTGATGCGCCAGACGCGAACCGTTGTATCGCGTGACGCGGAAGCGAGAGTGGCGCTCGTGGGCGAGAAGGCCAGGGAAAAGATGTAATCGCTATGACCCTGGTAGATCAGAGGTGGTGTGTTTGATGTACCTGCGGCATCTGTAGCATCTGTAGCATCTGTTGACATCGGTTAATGCTCTCGCGGTCCTTCGGTCAAGAGGTTGATGGCGTGGGGCAGCACGGGCAGGATGCATTCCAGGCATTCGCGCACGGCTCTGGGGCTGCCGGGCAGGTTGATGATGAGGGTGTGCCCGCGGGTGCCGGCCACGCCTCGCGACAACATGCCGAAGGGAGTGTGTTGCAGGCTGACTGCCCGCATGGCCTCGGCGATGCCGGGCGCTTCGCGGTCGATGACCGCCCTGGTGGCTTCCGGTGTGACATCGCGTGGGGCCAGCCCGGTGCCGCCGGTGGTCAGGACGAGGTTTAGATGGCGCTCGTCGCTCCATTCGCGCAACGTGCCCTCGATCAGGTCGCGCTCGTCGGGGATGATGGCACCCGCGTTGATGACAGCATGGGGCATCTGTGTCACCATGGCGCGGATGGTTTCTCCGCTGGTGTCCTGGCGCGTGCCTGCCGCGCCACCGTCGCTGATCGTCAACACGCCGATTGTTATCATGCTTCCGTTGCTCCTACTCCCTGGGGGCGAGTTCGCGCATAATGGCTCCGATGCGGCGGCGCGCCCCGAAGACCCAGACGGTATATTCGTCGGGCAGGTCTTCGACTTCCACCTGGCACTGCATCTCACGCGCCAGCTTGCGGGCGATGAGCAGCAGTTGCCCGCGCTCGGCCTCGTCGCGACTGAATGTATTGAGGGCCAACCGACCCATACGCTCATCCTGGCTCAAGACGGCGTTGATGACCTCGTTCAACTGGTCCAGACCAAAGATGACCTGCAGGGGCGGTGTGTTCGCTATTTGCCCGGAGTCTTCGGGCGAAAGGGTGTGATTGGCGGTGCCGTTGCTATCGATGCCATCATCTCCTACGATGGTATCATAGGTCGTTTGCAGCCTGTCGAGAATGAGCAATCGCGCATCTTCGGGCACGTCGCCGCGTGGATGCACAAAGGCCAGCAGGTTGTGCGCGGGATCGGAATAGATGAAAGGTTGCGAGTGAGCGATACGCCGCCCGCACGAGGGGCAGGTAGAGACATTCAATAGTCCGGCCAATACGGTATATTGCAGCGAGGGGTCTTTCGCTACATTGACATAATCATAAATGGGGCTGCTAAATTTCTCCCCACACGGGCAGCTAAAGTTGTAATCGACTGAACGTGACATCCTATTATTTTCCAGAAAGGACAGTAATACGTCAGGATACGCTGATACAGTATATCATTTTGGAGGGGGTTGGGATGGGAGAGGATACGAGGGCGGGGCAAGCAAGCACCTCCACTCGCCCCTGATGACCTGTGACACCCGAAAAGGGGAATGGGACGCAAGCGTCTCTGGCGTCCTGTAGGGACAAGGGGCGGGGGAGGGTGGATGAGGGGGCCTTGTGCTTGTCCTCGTCGCAGTGCGACCATCCCGCCTCACGGAACCCCAACGAAACAGGCTGCCAGCAGGACAAGCACAAGGCCCCCACCCTTCTCCACATCCACCCCTTGTCCCTGCAGGACGGGAGACGGACGTTGCTCATGCTTCCCCTGTTCGGGTGTCACAGTTCATCAGTTAATGCGAACCACGTGGTTCGATTGTGGGACGGGTGTTTGACTACTCATATGAGAAACGGGTCTCCGTCCTTCAGGGTGATTTGTAGGGACGCGATTTATCGCGTCCGCCATGGACGAGTACTGACGGGGGCGGACGCGATAAATCGCGTCCCTACACTTTCCCTTATTTTTCACCCGGAAGGATATAGACCCTGAGAAACAGCTTGAGCAATTGCAGCAACTACGCCGCGCCATTGCTGAGTACTCTCGTCATGTGGCGGGTCTGCTGTGCCAGGTGTTCCTTCTAGCGTACCGCCTGGCGACGATGCCAATTCTCAGCGAACAAGTTGAAGAAGATCTTTTGCTGAGGATGCTCGCGAATCACCTCTTCATCCAGCTTCACACCGAGTCCCGGCCCTTGCGGCAGCGCAAAGTATCCATCTATCACTTCCGGGTTTCCGGGAGCCGCGGCCTTCACCCAATCCTCGGAGAAGTCGTTGAAATGCTCGAGAATCTTGAAGTTCGGCGTAGATGCCGCGAAGTGGAGGGCCGCCGCCGTCGAGACAGGCCCTCCCACATTGTGCGGCGCGACCAGGATATAGTACGCTTCGGCCCAGGCCGCCAGCTTTTTCGTTTCGAGGAGGCCGCCGAAATGGGTAATGTCAGGCTGGATGATGTCGGCGGCTTGTAATTCAAAAATCTGCCGGTAATCGTAGCGCGTGTGGATACGCTCACCGGTCGCTATCGGAATGGCAATCTTCTCGGATGCCTTCTTCAAGGCCGCCAGGTTTTCTGGCGGCACTGGCTCCTCTACCCATGAGGGTTTGAACGCTTCTAGCTCATGGGCTAACTCTACGGCCGTGGCCGGATTGAAGCGGCCATGCATTTCTACCAATATCTCCACATCCGGTCCGACCGCGTCGCGTACCGCTTCCACAAGCGCTATGGAACGCATCTTCTCAGAGCGGTCCAGCTCATAGAAGCCAGCGCCGAACGGATCAAACTTGAGGGCGCGATACCCTTTCGCGATAGCTCTCATGGCGGCATCATGGAACTCCTGTGGGGTGCGCTCTACGGTGTACCAACCGTTGGCGTATGCCTTGACCTGATCTCGCACCGCGCCGCCGAGCAGCCTGTAGACCGGTTGACCCAGCGCTTTACCCATGATGTCCCAGCACGCTATCTCGATGGTTGCAATGGCGGACATAGCGATCTCGTCCGCGCGTGCGTAATCGTTGCGATACATGCGCTGCACCAGGCTTTCGATCTCGAAGGGGTCATGTCCGAGCACGTGGTTGGGAACGGCTTCGGCGAGATAGCCACGCAGCGCATCGGTGTGGTTGAGCATACGCACCTCGCCCACTCCAACCAGCCCTTCGTCCGTAATAACCTGGACGAAAGTCAGGTTACGCCAGGCTGTGCCCAGCACCGCGCTTTTCACGTCAACGATTTTCACGCACCATCTCCTTTACTTTCTTCAACGACTGGGAGAGCCAGTCCAGGGGCGCCAGACCGGGACTGGACAGCCTCTGGATAGTAACGCGCGAGCAGGTCCAGGCCGATGCGCGCGCGGCGCACACGCTCGCGGCTCAGAGCCAGCGAGACCTGTTCAAGATGTTTGCCAACCGGGTAGATGTTGGGCGCATTCCGCAAGCCGAATTTGAGATAGACCGGGGCGGCGATACGCACCAGTTCAGCAATCTCGTACAGCCGCACAAAGCCGCCGAGATCGTCGGGTGCCTCCACGTAGACATCAAGAGGAATATCGACCGCCTGGCGGATAGCGGCAATCTGTGCCAGCGTGAGATCGGTCGGGATATTGAACGTATCCGCTCCCAACCGCTCCATCAGGCGAATAGAGGCAGGGTTAGCGGAGGCCATCATGACGCTGATCTTGAACTGCATATCCCCGGGTAAGATGCCCGCCTGTCGCATTTCTCCCGCGACCCACAACGCGCCCTCGTCGGCGAGAAGGACGCTGCGGATGCCGAGGGAGGCGGCCCGCTTCACATCTTCCAGGCAATAGACCAGTTGATCCTGTCCCCGCAGGCGCGGACCGATAGTCTTGCCACCGCTCGCCGTCGCCATTGCCCCGATATCCCATGCCGCGTTGGGCCGGGCAAAGAGGCTGACCTCGACCTGGTGCGACCGGGCTATACGCGCCATCGCTCGAATTTCGTCGTCAGTCATAAGCAGGACGCCGCTTCCCTGGGAGACGCGGTGTACCGTGAGATGATAGGTGTCTGCTTCATGCAGGATCGCTTCGAGCGCCTCTGGCCCTTCGGTACTGGGAATCTCGACGCGATATTGTGCCCCATCGGGGAAGCGTTTTACGCTGTCGGGGAGAGCGTGGAGGTCCCCTGAAGGCAGGCCCAGGCTTTCGAGAAAATGTCGCGTGGCTTCCATCAACGCCCATCTCCTTTCATAAAAGTGAAACGACGACTATGAGCGGGAATAAGACATGCCAGCCCGGGGTGATGGGCTTGTATGTAGTCGATGAGGGTTCCCGGACGCCCTTGATTGGCTGCGAACATCTCGAAGTGAATGGGAACAAGGAGTCTTACACCTGCCGCTGCCGCGAGGTCGGCAGCTTCGCGTTCGTCCATATTGCCGACGATGTCCTGCTGTTCGCGGAAATAACTGCGGCCATTGATGGGCAGAAACGCGATGTCGATCTCCAGTTCGCGCAGACGCTCGACGAGGCCATCGTAGATCACTGTATCCCCCGCATGATAGATACGCACTCCAGCTATCTCAAGAATGTACCCAAGGTAACGATAGAGGTTCTCCCCCTCGCGTTCTTCGAAGCCGAAGTCGTAGACGGCGGGTGGAGCTTTCAAACCATGACAGGCAGGTACGGAAAAGAGTGTGATTGCTCCCAGGTGTACCACTTCACCTGGCTGAGTTCCTAACACGTTCTCAGGACGGAGGCCGAGCGCTCTCGCCTGCTCCACAACCGGTAGAGGAACGACGAAAAGGGCCTGAGGCGATGCCTGCGCCAGGCCTGGGAGGGTCTGGGGATCGAAATGATCGACGTGTTCGTGCGTGCAGAGCACGTAATCAGCGGGCGGTGCTGTTGCAGGGGCAAAGGGAGGTGGCACTAATCGATCGGGATACCGGGAAAAAAAGGGATCGATGAATACAGTGGTACCGGAGCTACGCAGCACGACGCTCGCCTGCCCCAACCACCACATCGCGACCGCGTGCGGAGGTAGCTGTGCGGCTGCAATATCCCGCGCAACATCTCGCATATCATCAAGTCTCACAGTTTACCTCCCGCTCTCTTCGTGAACCAGCAGCACCTTGAGTACCCCTGTTCGACGGGCAATCACAGTATCCAGGGCTGCCTGGTAGTCGGGTAGCGCGAAACGATGTGTGATCAGTGGGGCAAGGTGTAAGAGATCGGCGCCAAAGAGTTGCACCGCATACGTCCAGGCGGAGGAAGAGGCACCAAAAATACCCAGGACTGACAGGTGCTTGAGAACGAAGATATCGCTTGCCAGTCTAAGATGAGCGCCAGCCCCCGCGATGCCCTCCAATACCACAGTTCCTCCTCGTCTAGCCAGGCGCAGCTGGTTGGGGCCATCGATGATAATGGCCTTCATAAATTGTTCTCTCTTACTTGCAAGCAGAACATCAACGCGCACCAACCGGATGTATTTGCACAGTTTTCATCGCGGTGAAAAATTCACTGGCTGCAATGCCTGAAACCAGCGTCACGATTTCATGGACGTTTTTGTCGTCCCTACACGGTACTCGCGCATGACCAGTTCGTTGAGTTCATCCAACGATGTCTCTGCAACTGGTTTATCAAATGTAATGGTACCGTGTTGGAGCAGGTTGACCCGGTCGCATATCTCGAGTACCTGGGCATAGTTATGCGCAATCATGATGATCGAAACCTCGCCCATCGCCTTCAGGTTGTGAATCAGTTCGAGAATCAACGTGGCTTCCTTCGCGCCCATGGCGGCGAGCGGTTCGTCGAGTAGAAGAATTTTCGCATCTGTGTAAACCGCTCTGGCGATGGCGATGGACTGGCGCTGACCGCCCGATAGCTTAGCTACTTCAAGGTCTACCGAGGGGATATTGACCCCCATCTTCATCAAGTGATCGCGCGCTTGCTCGCGCATCTTGCGGTTGTTGAGAAAAGGCAGAGGGGAATAGCGCAGTTCCCGATTAAGGAACACATTATGATAGACACTCAGTTCATTCACCAGTGCAAGGTCTTGATAGACAGTTTCGATACCGAGCGAACGAGCATAGCTCACAGAGCGCAGTTTGACTTCCTCACCATTTACGGAGATTTCGCCGCCACCTGGTTGCATAAAGCCAGTCAAGATCTTGATCAAGGTTGATTTACCCGCGCCATTATCGCCGACGAGGCCGAGCACTTCGCCTTTGACCAGATGCATGCTGACATCGCGCAGCGCCGTGACGGCACCAAAGCGTTTCACCAGATGCTCCGTGCGGATAACATCTGGAATTGCGATTGGAAGTGTTGCTTCTGTCATTGTCGCCCTGCCTCTCGCCATATGCGTAGACGAACATTGAGTATCATTGCGATCAGAATTGCCGCTCCGAGAATGATATCGTAGGTATAGGCGCTTACGCCGAGCAAGGTAAAGCCATCATTGAGGATCGAGAGAGCCAGCACTCCCAGGAATGCTCCAACCACGGTGCCGATACCGCCACTCAGCGCAGTACCGCCGATAACCGCCCCGGCGACAGCGGCAAACATGATGGTTGTGCCACCGGCCAGAGGAGAGATGGAGGTAATGCGGAACGCTTCCAGGATGCCCGCCAACCCGGCCAGCACACTCGTCAACATAAAGTTCCCCATTTTTACGCGGTTGATGTTGACACCGGCCTCACTTGCTCCGAGTTGATTCCCACCCGTCGCGACGGTATGCTTTCCCCAGCGAGTAAAGGAGAGAATAACCTGTACGACAAGCATAACCGCGATAGCCCACACGATTTCCGAATAGGGATTCACTCCCATTATCTGGTTGATCTGTCCTTCTGAAGGAGTAAGTACCGGTTCGCCCATAGAAATGGTAAGCGTAATGCCATTCAAAAGAAATTGCGTTCCCAAAGTGGTGATGAGCGAGGGAATCTTGAACCAGACGGTGACGATGCCATTTAGCAGGCCGACTACAGAGGAGACGAGCAGCGCCGCGACAATACCGACCCACAGCGAGAAACCCGCCTGGTTGACAAGGTACATGATGAAAGGCGCCAGGGCAAACACCTGGCCGACCGAAATATCGATTTCACCACAGATGAGCAGCATGACTTCGCCGGCTGCAATGATGGCCGTGGCCGAGATAAATTCGAAAAGCGTCAGGATATTGAATTGCGTCAGGAAATTTGAACTGGAAAGCTGGAAATAGATGACTAATACGATAGCGACGACTAAAATGCTCGCCTCGCGTTGCCGCAAGAAGATGCGGCCCAGTCTCGACCAGAATCCCTTCCTTACGGGTTCAGGGGGCAGTTCTGTCTCGGGCATGGGAGCATTCGAAAGAATTGTCTCAGCCATACAGCTACTCCTTCGTAGATAGTGCTTTCTCTAATGGTATCTGTCACGCTACGACTGCGCGCCCATAGTCGTGCGTGTCAATGAAATAGTAGTATAGCAGGAACAGAATGTAAAGCTCCCTCCTATGAATTCCCAGGGCGATTGAAAAGTGGCGCCGATGTTTAGCCTGGCCTGCTCGTGGGCCTCTTTTTTGAGTTGGTGGTGTGGGTTGTCGCGGGCGCAGCCCGCGACAACCCACACCACCAACTCATCGGGCGCGCCGCGGGCGCCACTTTTCAATCGCCCTGGGCAGCCACAGATGGAACTCATAGACCACTTGATGGCGGTGTTCCATCTGTATATACTGTACCTACGGCGTAAGGTTTTTTTGCGCGCTCGAGCTTCCCTCGAAGCGCGTTTGGGTAGTCAGGTAAGGATTGACGTTGTTCTTGTCCACGAAGAGCAGACCCGTATCTGTCTGCGCAGGGAACATCAATCCGCCCGACAGCTTATAGAGGAAGAGCTGAAGAACAGGAATGAAACCCTGGAGATAGGGTTGCTGGTCGATAGTGAAGTCGAGGTTGCCCGATTTGATCTCTTGCAAAGTCTTGGGCTGCAGATCAAAACCACCAGCG
>DAHVFL010000390.1 GCA_027316975.1 Chloroflexota bacterium
ATCCTGAGCGCAGCGAAGGATCTCTCGCCGTGCCGCACGCAGATCCTTCGCTGCGCTCAGGATGACACCTCTGACGACTGCCTGTTGTACAAAACCTACCAGTGAAAGACGCAAGCGTCCCCTCCCCTCATCCACCTCACCCCCGCCCCTACGGAATGCAGGTCCAATTCCAGAAAACCACAGCGTCAACAACAGCACACTAATAACCACCCCCGTCGTATTCGCATAGACCGCCAGTTCGATCAACACCAGCGGATTCCAGGCATAGATCAATGCGCCCACCAGCCGCGACGCTGGCGCGATTTTGCCCATTATGGCCCATATCAGCAAGATATTACAGAGGTGCGCCAGCAGTTCCAGAAACCTGAAAAGCACCGGAGACGCTGGTGAGACAGGCACGCTAAAGACCAGCGGTACGCCGGCAAGTATTGCTCCACTCAGAGGCACAAGCAGCCAGGGCGTTGAGAAGTCTCGCTTGCCGCTCGCTCGAATGCTCCAGATTACCACGAAGAGGTACGCACAACTTGTAACTATCAAGGCGAGCGTCAAAAAGATCGGACTATTCACAATCCTACTCTGGCAAAGGCGGTATCGATGTACTTCACATAAAAATCGGTGTTAGTGAGTTCGGCCAGCTCAGCGCGTGATAAGTACCGGGCAACTTCGTCATCGCTACTGAGCGCGTCAAGCAACGCGGGACCCTGTACCGGCCCCTTGCTCGCCATACCCCATACCTTCTGGGCGTTGCGCTGCACCATCTTATAGGCTTCCTGGCGACCTACCCCTTTATCGATGAGCGCGAGCAGGATGCGCTGCGAGAAGACCAGCCCGCCCGTCATGCGCAGGTTTGCCAGCATCCGCTCTTCATCGACCTGCAAGCCGCGCATAACGGTCGTGAAGATATGCAGCATATAGTCAAGCAGCGTGCAGGCATCGGGGATGATGATACGTTCGGCGGAAGAATGGCTGATGTCGCGTTCGTGCCACAGGGCCACATTTTCCATCGCGGTGAGGGCGAAGCCGCGCAGCACCCGCGCCAGGCCGCAGATGCGCTCGCACAATTCGGGATTGCGTTTATGCGGCATAGCGGATGACCCCTGCTGGCCCGCGCTGAACGGCTCGAAGGCTTCGCTCAGTTCCGTGCGCTGCAAATGGCGAATCTCCTGCGCCATCTTCTCCAACGAAGCGCCGGTCAGGGCCAGCGTCGTGATAAAGTGCGCGTGCCGGTCGCGCTGCACCACCTGGTTGGAGATGGGCGCCACACCCAGGCCCAGTTGCTCGCACACATACTCTTCAACCTGCGGCGGCACCGTCGCGTGTGTACCCACCGCGCCTGATATTTTACCCACGGTCACCTGCGCCAGCGCGTCCGCCAGTCGATGTTGGCCGCGCCGCAATTCGTCTACCCACATCGCCAGTTTCAGGCCAAAAGTCATCGGCTCCGCGTGAATACCATGCGTGCGCCCCGCCATCAACGTGTATTTATAGCGCGCCGCCGCCTGGGACACCACCTCTACCAACCCTGCCAGCGCGCCGGAGAGCATTTCTCCGGCCTCTTTCATCTGCACCGCCAGCGCCGTATCCAGCACATCCGAAGAAGTCAACCCCAGGTGGATAAAGCGCCCTTCTGGCCCCAGTTGCTCCTGCACAGAACGCAGGAAGGAGATGATATCATGATGAGTCTCTTCCTCGATCTCCTGCATACGCTGTGCGTTGTAACGCGCCTCCTGTATTTTCGCGAGTGCCTCTGCCGGAATGACCCCCTCGCGCGCCCATGCTTCGCACGCCAGCAGCTCCACTTTGAGCCAGGTATCGCTCTTATGAGTCGCCGACCAGATGGCGGCCATAGCAGGCCTGGAATATCGTTCAATCATGGTATAAAAATTAACCTCAATATGTTACACTGCAACACAGGGCCTGTTCTTTTCATTTCATCTAGTGTACCACATGTAGGGACGCGATTTATCGCGTCCGCTCCCGCGTGTCGCTGGCGCATCTCGGACGCGATAAATCGCTTCCGCCATCGCGTCGGTTGAGCTGGATAGGTGAGGCCCCTGGGAGCGGACGCGATAAATCGCGTCCCTACACATCATGTGGAATGGCAATTTCATATCACAGGAAGATTAGTATGAATACACTCGTATCGGCTAATGCAAGTTATCATTTCGCGCAGCATACGCGCCGTATCACACGCCTGGCTATCATTTCCGCCATCGTAGCAGTGCTCTCTGTTGGCGCGATAGTGCTGGATACGCTGGGCGCGGTGCCATCCAGTCTGAGGGGGTTGGGAATAATAGGCTACCTTGTGGGCATTATTGCCTTCGTGGTGCTGCTACCCATGCTCATCCTCAGCTACCAGTATTCCCGTGGTGGCCTCTGGATCGACGAAGAAGGCGCGCGCGTGCGCTTTCCAGGCGAAAAAATTCAGGAAATAACCTGGTCAGAGGCGCGTTTTGCTGTAAACGAGGGTGAAGAATACCTGCAAATCAGCAAGGGTAAAGAGGGACTGGGCCACATCTTCAGCGACACGCGCTACATCCGCCTGCACCTGGAAGGATTGACGCCGGAGCAACGCGAACGGGCCACAGCCGCTATCGCGCAGCATTGCGAAATGCGCCATCCCGCCCGTTTTACCCTCGCAACCCTTCTCAATAACAAAGGCGAAACCATCGCCAGGGGCAGGCTCTACCTGTTCGAACGCGAACTCGTATGCGCCGAAAATCGCGGCGAAAAGCGCGTCTTCTTCTCCGCCCCCCTCGCAAAGTTGACCAGCATAAGACAGCGAGACCCATTTCATGTAGGCAAACTCGAATTTGAAGCCTTTTCCCTGCGCTATGCAGGCAGCTACTACGTCATCATGCTCGGTTACGAAACCACCCTTTCCGGCAATATAGGCACCAGTTCCCACTGGTCCGTCACCGGCTACGCCTCCAACTGGATCGAAGCCCTGAATGTCAAAGCATAACTATTCAGGACTCCTCACCACCTGCGGTGGCTCAATTTATGATGTTGGTGTGAGACGCGGCGCGCAGCCGACGGCTGCGCGCCGCGTCTCACACTACTTATAAAATTTTGTGAAGCGCCATAGGCGCTGATGGTAATTTGCGCGAAGGTTCGAACACTTTTTGTATGAATGTTCGAACAGCAGAGGTTTTCGCTGCTCTTAGTACTTCACGCCAAGGATGAGCGAAGGTGGGGAACATCGCTGCGCGCTACGAGAAAAATTGCAGAAGAACCGAACTCACCTTAAGTTACTCTCCTACCGCAAAGCTGCTTTGCCACTGCCCTTCAGCCCATGAAACCTCAAGCCTATAACATCCCGCATGGGCAAACATAGGAAACACCCCCCATTCATTCCATCCAGTTTCCGGCGACCCGTGGTATGCCACTGGACCTTTGGGAGAGGGATCTTGTTGCCCCGGGTCCAGCACGACTGTCTGCGTCACTCCTTTTGGTGGATAGCCCGCTGCCCATTGCGCCAATGCTCCTGTGCTCAGATCGCGTATGCGCAGCGAGACAGGATGCAGATAGTTTGGTCCTACCTCAACCACAATTTTCCAGGTAGGTGATGTTCCGACATGGATCGGATTGGGAAGGAATGAAGCCGCAATCCAGACGGGAGAACTCCCCAGAAAATGGGTATCGCTCCCCATGCCAAATTGGGTGAAGTCCAGAGTCTTCGGGGGAGCCTTCACAGAACAATCAAGCGGGGGAGCTCCAAACGAAGCCGGGGTTGGGCTTGCTAGCGAAAGAGAAGAGGGGGTAGGGGTGAGGTGTATCCTCTCGGTTGGTGGTGAGGAACCCTCAGCACAGGCCATGAGCAGCAGCAGCAGGCCGAGGAGTAAGAGGTGGGACATGCGTAAGCTGGTGCGCCTCATAATGACCTCTCTCTGGAAACGTGTTCATGCAAAAGCTCAATGCTTTCCGATAACCGAATGATACCCTACCAGGCTGAATTGGACCTGAAAAGGATGAAACCGGGATGGTCCTTTGCATCAAATACCAACTCTAGTGCATGCTCCAGTATGCCAAAGAACGACCTTCCGCTTTCCTTTCTCATGATGATCTGTACCCGGAAAATGCTTTCATGCGTGGACAAACGAGGGTGATATGTACAATTCGTTCGAAGATTCCTGCAAAATTTCTTTGCAGGAATCTTCGAACAGATCAGCCATTTGAGCTTAGCAAGTGTTCGAACTTTCATGCAAATTACCAGCTGAGCAGTCTAGCAGGGGACACCTGAATAGTCATGTCCGGGCATAAAACTTGTCAAAAATGTGTTATAGTGTGATAGAATAGTTCTCGTAGTCATAGTAAGGGCGGGAGTGGAGTGGATGCGGGGTGGAGACCCTTGCGGTCGCCCTCGTTCCCATCGTACCATGATGTAGGCGGGGCCGCGACCCTTGCGGTCGCCCTCGTACCGTGACATATCGTAC
>DAHVFL010000391.1 GCA_027316975.1 Chloroflexota bacterium
GTGTATGGCGGCATCGTCATCACCTTCGCCCGCATGAATCGTATCCTGGAAGTTGACTATGACAACCTGCGCGCCGTCGTGCAGCCCGGACTGGTCAACCTGCACCTGAGCAACGCCCTCAACCCGCGTGGCTACTACTACGTGCCGGACCCCAGCAGCCAGCGCTCCTGCACCATCGGCGGCAACGTGGGCGAGAACGCCGGCGGGCCGCACACCCTTATCTACGGCGTCACCACCAACCATGTGCTGGGTGTGGAAATCGTCACACCAGAAGGCACCATCGTACAAATCGGCGACTGGACGCCCGACGCTCCCGGCTATGACCTGACGGGACTGCTCATCGGCTCCGAGGGAACGCTGTGCATCGTCACCAAAATTATCACACGCATCGTCCACCTCGCAGAAGATGTGAAAACAATGGTAGCCGTATTCAACACAATGGACGATGCCTCCAACACCGTCTCGGAAATCATCGCCTCCGGCGTCATACCCGCCGCCATCGAAATGATGGATCAGATGATCTTGCAGGCAGTCGAGGCCGATACGCACGCGGGCTACCCTCTCGATGCCGCCGCCGTGCTGCTCATTGAGGCCGAGGGACTGCGCCAGAGCGTCGAGGAACAGACCACCACCATCGTAGCCATTTGCGATAAGCACCACGCGCGTGTCGTGCGCGTAGCCGCCAACGAAACCGAACGCCAGCTTTTCTGGGCAGGCCGCAAGAACGCCTTCGGCGCGGTCGGACGCATCAGCCCCGAATTTTATGTGCAGGACGGCGTAGTGCCGCGCACTCGACTTCCCTACGTGCTGCGGCGCGTCAGCGAAATCTGCGATAGCTACGGCCTGCGAGTGGGCAACGTCTTCCACGCCGGCGACGGCAACCTGCACCCGCTCATCCTCTTCGACTCGCAAATCCCCGGCGAAGTGGAGCGCGTGCGCAAAGCCGGCCACGAAATACTCGAAGTCTGCGCCGAAGTGGGCGGCACCATCACCGGAGAACACGGCGTCGGCATCGAGAAGCAGGAAGAAATGGCGCTCATCTTCAACGAAGTTGACCTGCGTATCATGCAGCAAGTGCGCGGGGCCTGGAACCCTGACCAGCTTTTCAATCCTGGCAAACTCTTTCCCATGCCAGGCCGTTGCGCCGACATGAAACAATTATAATCTGGTGGAATGGAGGCTCGTCAATCGTAATGGCAGAGATCGAAACATTTCTAGCCGCCGTTCAAGAACATATGCCCTCGTTGCAGATCACCCACGAACCAGAGGCTCTGCGCGATTACACCATCGATGGCATTTTGCCGCGCCTGGTTGTCACACCCGACAACAAAGAACAGGCCGCCCAGGTTACCGCGCTGGTCAGCCAGCATGGTCTCACCCTGCTTGCGCGTGGAGGCGGTTCGCGTATGAACCTGGGCGGCATTCCCGAACAGGTCGATGTCGTCCTCGAAACACAGCATATGACGCGCCTGCTCGAATACGAGGCCCCCGATTTGACCTGTCACGTGGAAGCCGGTATCACCTTCGCCGCGTTACAGGCGCAGTTGGCGAGCAAAGGGCAATGGGTCGCGCTTGATCCACCCGACTCCGGGCAGGCAACACTGGGCGGCATTCTGGCCTCCAACGCCAGCGGCCCCAAACGCCTGCGCTACGGCACAGCTCGCGATATCGTCATTGGCCTGCACGTCGTCCAGGCCAGCGGCGAGATCGCGCGCAGCGGCGGGCGCGTCGTCAAGAACGTAGCTGGCTACGACCTGAACAAACTCTACATCGGCTCGCTGGGAACGCTCGGCATCATCGTCGAAGCGAATTTGAAACTGCAACCGCTGCCACCCGACGAACGCACCCTGCTACTCACCTTCGCCAGCGCGCCAGAGGCCACTCAAACGGTAATTGCGCTGCTGGGTTCGCTGCTGACACCCAGCGCCATCGAACTGATCGACGCCAGCGCTGCCAGCGACATGAGCGATTTCTTCGGCCTCAACCTGCCGTCTGATGGCTATACCCTGGCCGTCAATTTTGAAGGCAGTTCCTCGGCCATTGACCGCTCGCTTGACGAAACACGCCTGATTGCTCGTAAAGCTGGCGCATTAATGGGCGATGACCTTGCCGGGAAAGAGCAGGCGCAGCTCTGGCAGGCCGTGCGCGAGCATACACGCGGCACCGTCACCTGCAAAGTGGCTATCCTCGTCACGCAAATCGCCGCCTACCTGGATACTATCAGCCGCGTCTGCCGCGCCCACCGGCTTGAAGCCGCCGTGATCGGCCACGCGGGCAACGGCATTTTATATGTAGAATTACGCCCCGGCGATGCGACTCCACGCCTCGTAGAGGCCATCGCGGAACTGCGGCGACACGCCCGGCAGGCCCGTGGCAGCCTGGTAGTCGAACGCTGCCCCGTTGATCTCAAACGCAGTATCAACGTTTGGGGCGAGCCAGGTTCAGATTTTTATTTAATGCAGCGTCTCAAACAACAGTTTGACGCGCAGGGAACGTTTGTAAAAGGGCGTTTCGTGGGAGGGCTGTGAAGTGGAAAATACCGTACTCGTCACCGCGCAAGCCGAGTTTATGGAAGCGGCGCTGCATGAACTTCGACGCTTTGACAATAATTTAAAATGCGAAACCCTGTTAGCGCCCGATATTGCCCTCTGTACATCAGCCGGCGTTGCGCGTTTGACGAGCAAGGCAGCCGGGGAACGCCCCGTCTTTGTCCGCCATCTCGCTCCCGCGCAAACAGTCATACCCCTGAGCAACAGCGAACAGGATGCCGGCGCGCTGGCTGTGGCAATCGCCGGACTGCCAACCTTCGCCATGCTGGAACGCGGCCAGCGTTTCGCAGTACAAACGCGCTTCGCTCAGAGCAACGATCAAAGCGTCAGCGTCAAACGGGCCTACAGCAGCGGCCAACTCAACCAGCAATTGGCCGCGGCTTTCGCGGAAGAGACAGGCGCGGTAGAGTCAATCAAGAAGCCGCAGGTTATCGTTTCGCTCCTCTGCGCTGACTTGAATGCCTACGCGGGTATTTCCCTCAGCAGTGATAACCTCAGCGATTGGCCCGGAGGGATGCGCCATTACGCGCAACTCCCGGAACAAATCAGCCGCGCCGAATTGAAGTTGCTCGAAGCCCTTGAGACATTCGGCGTTTCTCTGCCAGACAGTGGGGATGCCCTCGACCTTGGTGCAGCTCCCGGTGGCTGGACGCGCCTGTTACGGGATGCCGGAATGCGCGTCGTCGCCGTTGACCCGGCCCGGCTCGATGACCGGCTGGGCGGGCGCGTGGAACACTATCGCGGCTACGCCGAAGATTATCTTGAAGAAGCTTTGGCGCGGCGCAAAAAGTTCGATATCATCGCCAACGATATGCGTATGGATGCGCGTGAAGCGGCGCGTTTGCTGGTCCAGGCCCGGTCATGCCTGCGTCCCGATGGCTTTATCATCAGCACGCTCAAGTTGCCCCACGCTGCCATCGATATCGACCCATCGCGCAATCTGAAAGAAGCGATACGCCTGCTCGAAAAGCATTTTGCCGTCGTGCAGGCCAAACAGTTGTTTCATAATCGCCAGGAAGTCACCGTTATCGCCGCCAAACCGCAACCATCGTTACCCTGAACTATTCTAGCAGGAGAAAGACATGTCACTCGAAAGCCAACCACAAACGCCTGCTCACATGCCAACCATCAGTCCACCGGCTGAAGGGCCGCTGCGCCGCCACACACATACCTACGATTTGATGCGCCAGTGCATCCACTGTGGCTTTTGTCTGCCCACCTGCCCGACATATGCCGTGCTGGGCGTCGAAATGGACTCACCGCGCGGGCGTATTTACCAGATGCAGGCGGTGGCCGAGGGACGCCTGGCAATCTCTCCCGAATTCGTGGAGCATATGTACTGCTGCCTGGGCTGCCGCGCCTGCGAAACCGCCTGCCCCTCCGGCGTGCAGTTCGGCAAACTGATCGAATCCGCGCGCGAGCAAATCCAGATGGAAGTAGCGCACACACCCCTGCTAAGTATAAACGGAGCGCAGCAGCAGCTTCCCGAACCCGAAGGCACCTCGCAATATCCTCTGCACAAAGACGAAGGCCGCTCGCCCCATCTCGAGTCGCCCACTGAACGCTTCTTACGGTACCTCTTCTTTGACGTAATTCTGCCGTCCCGGCTGGCGACCTCGCTGCTCTTTGCCGGATTGAAAGTATACCAGCGCAGCGGTCTGCAAACCCTGGCGCATCGCACCGGTTTGCTCAACCTGGCAAACGCGCTGCCCTCTCCATTGCAGGGACAACTCAAAACGCCCGAAGAACTCATGTACGCGGTGAAAGGCGACCTGCTACCCCCACCATTGCCAGAAATCACGCCCGCGCTCGGCAAGAAACGCTATCGCGTCGG
>DAHVFL010000392.1 GCA_027316975.1 Chloroflexota bacterium
CCACTCATCCGCTCATCCACCCGCGTCCCTACAACGTAAATGTTACGCCCTACCAACAATACTCGCCATTGGCTCGGACCAGGCGAGCAGGCGTTCATCCTGCATAAAGCGTCCTATGCATTGAAAGCCCAGGGGCAGGCCGTTAGCGGCGCTTCCGGCGGGCAGCGAAATTGCGGGCATTCCGGCATGTGTCCAGGGCAGATTCATCAATGGGCTGCCGGTTGTGGCAAAACCCTCCGGCGCGGGGCCGGGCGCGGATGGACATACCCAGAGATCAATGCCGGCGCGCTCCATTGTTTCCTCCAACGTTTGGCGCAATGCGAGTCTGCCCGGGAGCATGTCCGCCAGCTCGTGATCGGAGATTTCCTGCCCTTCACGCAACGCGGCCAGTGTGCGCGGGCGATAGAGCGAGGCATACTGGTCGAACCAGAGCGCGTGTTCGCGAGCCATTTGCGCGCTAAAGATACGGGTATGGCGGCGGTTAATCACTTCGATATCCTGCAAAACTTGCACGCGCCGCGCGGTATATCCGGCTTGCTCTAAAAGCGCGAGCTGCCTTTCAAAAGCCGCCAGTCCCTCCGCCGATGCCTGGGCCAGAAAGGGACCCTGCGGCACGCCCAGTACCGGCAAATCGCTCGCTATGGCTCGTTCGGCTGGCTGCCAGTTTACGCACATGAGCGAGGCGGCAAGACTCGCTCCCCCTACGTCTTGCGTAAAGATGCCGATGTGTTCCAACGCTTCAGAAGATAAAATCCAGCCATTGATGGGGATGCGCGCGTAACTTGACTTGAAGCCGGCAATACCGCAAAACGCTGCCGGGCGCACAGTCGAGCCGATGACCTGCGTGCCAATCGCCAGTGGACAATAGCCAGCCGCGACCGCCGCCGCCGAACCGCTGCTCGACCCGCCGGGAGTATAGGCCAGGTTGTGCGGGTTGCGTGTGGGTCCCGGCTCAAAGTAGGCAAATTCAGTAGTGACGGTTTTCCCTAAAATAAGCGTACCGGCGCGACGCAATGCTTTCAGATAATCGCCTTCCTGCCCCCGAAATGTTTCGGGCGGAAGCCGCGAGCCGCAGCGTGTAGCAAAACCATCCACAAAGAACATATCTTTAACGCCGACCGGAATACCATAGAGCGGCGGACGAGCAGCCGGATCAGGATAACGCGCCTGCAACGCCCGCGCACCGGCCAGCAGACGCGCCCGGCGGTCGTCTTCAGGCAATAACGCCTGAATTTGCGGTTCTTCGGCGTCGATGCGATCACATATCTCATTGATATGAGCGAACAGGTCGAGATCGCCGCTACGCAGCGCGGCAGCCGTTTCTATCAGTGGAGCAGCATGAAGAAGCATGATGTAGGCTCCTTTCGGTTGGAGTGTTCTGGGTACTGAGCAATAGATGCTGTATTGTAACACCGGGAAGAGAGGATATGATAGGTGGCATTTTCCTTAGAGTATGATATTATACGAACACTCGCAGGAGTCTAATTGAGGAGAGTTGTAGACGCTATGAGTTATCCTGTCACTTTTGAAGAGTTCCAAACAGCATTCTTTGAAGAGTTATTTACCCAAAAAACATTTCGCCGTCTTGATTACCTGACCTATCTAAGCCAGCCGGAGAAACAGCGCGCAAGTGATGAAGCTTCGATAGTTGATACTGCCATTGTCGGTCCCTTGTTAGGGCTGTTGGGTTTTGCTCCTCCTGAGCGCGTTTACAATCAACAACGCCAGAATGGGCGTCCAGATTTTGCGCCAACAGACACAGTATATGGCACTTGCTTCATGGTCGAAGATAAGAACACAGCGCTGGATTTGACGTTGGATCTAGCTGATCCTGAGAGTCACCTGTCACAGCTTGCTGGTTATATACGCACTGCTGCACTGCGTCTCGGCTGGCTCACTAATGGTAGAAGCTTCATGGTATGGAGTTTTATCAACCCCCGGTCTCCTGAATGCATTATTAACCTGGACATCCCGGCTGCTATTCATAACTGGCAAAACCGCAATGAGCAGCAGTTTTCGCCTGCTATCGAAAAGCAACTTCATGATCTATTTGATCTCTGCCGTAAAGATGCTTTTGCTGATACAGAACGGCTTGAACGTGAGCTTGGAACAAGCCTGGAAGAATGGCAGGCACAGGCTCTTCCCCTGGGCATCGGAAGCGGCAATGAATCTGTGCTTGTGGAAGAGTTGCAAATGCTGGTCATGGAGTTACAGAGAGATGCCAGGCGTATACTAGACCGCCACTTAACGCGCTATGCGGACTACGCGGAGCGAATGTATCGCTTTGCTGATGATGCTCCTGAACCGGCAACCCAGAAATTGAAAGATTTGCGTAACAGGGTCATGACTGTACTGATTGAGAGTTGTCAGAAAATATGGGGGCTGGAATCGCCCGATATCGAAGCTATAGAGGATATACTGGTTAGACTTGAGCAGGATGTCAAGGCTTTCTTCGGGCCAAAAGAAGTACTCGCGGCTATACTACGGGTCATCAACGAGGCTCGCGGGCGTAAATATGCCGCCAATTCGCGGGCTGCGCATCCAATGTCAAATCTTGATGATGTGCCTCCACTGCGCAATGGCCTGCACACTTATTGCGAGACCGTATTTGATTGGCATAAGCGACAGGCAACTCTACATCATGATTATCAGACCGACAATAATATCAACAATGATTACAATATCTGGGCATTGCTCGTGAAAGAGACAATGCTTGGTAATTTGAACGAAGAGCAGCACCGGGATGAATTTGCGCTTCAGGCCGCCTATGTCGTCTTTATTCGCCTGCTCTTGATTCGCATCTGTGAGGATAAAGGTATCTTTCCTGGCCGTTTCCTTTCTGACGGGGGACTCAAACACTGGCAGGAGGATATTGAGCGGTACTGGGTTTTCGCGCAAGGCAACCCGTATGATCCATTGCTGGATATGGCCTATGCAAATGCGCAAAACATCTATGCCCATTTCTTTACTGGACGCGAACTTTTCAACTGGTATCGACTTGATCGCCAGCACTTTATCATGGCGCTGCACCGGCTTAGCCGTTTCAACTTCGCAGCGGTTGATTCTGACATTATCGGCACTATTTACAATACCTACGTGAATCGCAAAGAAAAACGTGAAAAAGGGCAATACTATACGCCCTCTGAAATCGTCAACTATATTCTGGATGAGGTAGGATATCGCGGCACCGCAGTCATAGGTTCCAACAAACGGTTGATTGACCCGGCGTGTGGCAGTGGATCATTTCTAGTAACGGCAGCCAGGCGTTTTGTGACAGCTTATAAAGGAAATCGTGAACAAATTGACGACCCCGTAGCTGTACTCAATCGTTTGCAACAAAACTTTTTTGGCTTTGACCTTAACCCTTTTGCCTGCTACCTCGCGGAAGTCAATCTGCTTATTCAAGTGCTCGACCTGATTAAACTGGCGCACAGCGCCGGGCAGCGACCAAAGCTTGAACGTTTTCATATTTACAATATCGATGCGCTTGCTCGTCCCACCGGTCGATACTATTATACCCATTTCAGCGCTTTGCTTGCGGAAGAAAATGATGTCGTCGAGCAAATCAAGAGTCGCGCGCCGAATAGCCCTTACGCTAATGGGTTTGCCTATGTCATCGCTAATCCGCCCTATGGAGCCACATTAAGTGACGAATACAAAAACACCCTGCGCTCCGAATGGGCTGATGTCTTCTATGGTCAACCCGATACCTACACCTTCTTCTTGAAACTCGGCCTTGAATTGCTGGCCGATAACGGGAAGCTTGGTTTTATCACTCCCAATACATATTTGATGGGTACCCATACGGCTGCCCTTCGCAATCGGCTTTTAGCGACAGGGTGTATTGAACAAATTGTTGATCTGCCGCAAGGTATTTGGCAGGATGTTAATGTTGATTGTGTGCTGCTCTTTCTGACTGCCGAGGCTGATATGGAAAAACGCAAAGCACAACAAGTTAAGATATTTATGCTCGGATTACGCGATACACTGGATAAACTCTCTCAACGTGCCTGGATGGAAACCCTCATTCAGCCGCAAGGACGCTGGATGGATGATCCTGAATACAAAGTGCCTATTCGCTACGATACTTTACTGCAAAAAATCGAAGATGCCTGTTTAGTTACTTTTAATGGAAATGCATCTATGAAAGTGCAACGGCTCAATGATGTGGCGGAAAGTACTCAGGGAATAATCCCTTATCATACAAAAACCGAAGGAAGAGCTAATCTCTATATTAGATTTCGGCGTGACGTTCCTGATAACGAACCAGGTTGGAAGCCAATGCTAGATGGAACTGCTTTTGTCGGACGTTATGAATTGCGATGGGGAAATAAGCAACCATATCTAAAATATGGAAGCTGGCTTTATTCAGTACCACAG
>DAHVFL010000393.1 GCA_027316975.1 Chloroflexota bacterium
ACTCTATAATGCAGAGCATTGACATTGCATAACCGGGCGTGCTAGCATAAAGCCATGAGAAGTCAACAATCCTGGATGATTCACCGCAACCGGAATAGAAAAACAAGCCATCTGGCCGCATAAGCCTGGCACATTTGCTTATGCGGCAGAAAGTGGCGCCACCTGACGCGCAAAACTGCGCTGGTTTATAGTACCGGTGCAGTTTGATCGTGACGCGCATCTGCTGGAACGCTCTCTCCCTCTACTTGTACTCAACAACAATCCTCATTTGTGGCCGGGCTATTAGCCGTTTCTATGCTGGCAGCCCGGCTCTGTTTGTTTCCCTGGAATGCCCTGTCTTGCGTGGCATAGAAGACGCCGAGTTTCCTTGTATCCCTGTACAGCATGATCGTACGTTTTTGAGCAAAGGAAAAACACATGTCAACCTCGCAGGACAACGTAACAGGCGAGCAGCAGTCTGCCTCATCTGGTCAGCCGAAATCGTTTTGGCGCAATCGTGATTACTTACTGTTATGGAGCGGCCAGGCGCTGTCTGATATTGGCGGCGCGGTCTCGGAACTCGCCTTCCCGTTGCTGGTGCTGGCCGCCACGCATTCTCCGGCGCAGGCTGGCTTTGCCGCTGCCCTGCGCGCGCTGCCCGCCACGCTTTTTAGCCTGTTCGCGGGCGTGCTGGTAGATCGCTGGAATCGCAAATGGGTCATGTTCGTATGCGATAGCGGGCGCGCCCTGAGCCTTGCCAGCATCCCTGTTGCATTCGCGCTCGGATACCTGACCGTCGCGCAGCTGTACATCACCGCTTTTTTCGAAGGAAGCTTATTAATCTTGTTTGACCTGGCAAAAACTGCCGCCGTATCGCAGGTAGTCACGCGCGCGCAACTCTCTACCGCCATCGCGCAAGATGAGTTTGTGGAAGGCACGACAGAGCTGTTTGGCCCATCGCTATCGGGCGCGCTCTACACAGTGAGCGCGATGTTTCCATTTATCGCGGATGCCATTTCCTATCTCATCTCAATCGTCACCCTCTTGCTGATCCGCACGTCATTTCAGCACGAGCGCAAGCCTGCGCATCGTAATGTGCTGGCAGAGATAGCAGAAGGCATGTCCTGGCTGTGGCGCCAACCCTTTATTCTTACCATGACTTTGCTCATGGGAGGAGGAGCGTTTGTCTTTTCCGGCAGTGTGCTAATTATCATCATCCTGGCTCAGCAACAACATGCCCCTGCGGTGGTGATCGGCCTGATCTTCGCCGTTGGCGGGATCGGTTCGATTCTGGGGTCGTTGTTGGCTCCTCACCTGGAGCATCGCTTGACGGTCGGGCAGTCCATTCTGCTGTGTCGATGGTACCTTGTATTGACCTGGCCCCTGTACGCGCTTGCTCCCTATCCCCTCGTACTCGGCGCGATCCAATTTGGCGCCGGTTTTGTTGACCCGATTGAGGATGTACCCTACTTCAGTCATCGCCTGAAACTCATTCCCGACGAATTAAGGGGCCGCGTGCTGAGCGCCTGTCGCCTCTTTCCTGGCACCATGCGCCCGATTGGACTGGCATTAACGGGCATCTTGATCCAGCGTACCGGCGTTTTCCCAACTATCTGGCTGGCATGGGCTTTCCTGCTGCTTATCACAGCAATTGTGACGGTAATTCCACAGATACGCCGCGAACGTGCCGTTTAACCCACGCGCTTCTCCAATCGTGCGACCAGCAGGGGCAGCAAGATATGCGCGTCACTCCGCTTGTCGGAAATAGCATGGTTTTTGTTTCAGAATGCACATCCAATTTGTATCTCTGTTTCGTATTTATAGTAGTGTATGTGCGCTGTGTTTGCATGAGGTATCCCTGGCTATTCAAGAAAATTGAAAAGTCGTGCCTGCGCCGCGCTCGCCTGGTGAGAGATGTGGATTGGCACATGCACAAAGCCTGCGCCGCGCTTGCCTGGTGAGAGATGCAGGTTGGCGCAGGCGCTTGCGCCTGCGCCAACCTGCATCTCTCACCCAAATGTGGCCCGCTTGCGGGCCAGACTGAGAAGTAGCATGGGTTTACGAAACGAAGACAAGAAGATATACGTTGTAATGATAATAGGCATAGTGATATATATTGATATACCGGACTCATGAGAAGAAAGTACTGAAATCTCTTCCTTTTTTCGATAGATCGATGTACAATCTGAACGTTGTGCAGTTGTGTCCAGGTGAGTAACGCCTTTTTTCTAATTTTTTGATTGTATTCTGCCCTCTTTCCTGTGGATTTTCACAGGCCCAGAGAAGGATTCTCCTGCGAAAACAGATGTGATTCGCTATGCCAACGAAGGCACAGGAGGATTTAACCTGTACTGTTAAACGGTAGTAGCTTTGCTATTCCATAAGCGAGATCAGGGGAGTGACCAGCGTAGGTACTCGCCCGTTGATTCGCGCTGCGCATTGTAATGAGGTAAATTCATGGACAGTAAGGGTGGTCGCGGTGGCGCATCTGGGGATGCCCGGCGGCGACAAAAGACAGATGTGAAGAATGTACGAACTATCGCACGCTACTTGAAAACGCACATACAGGCTCTTCTGGCAGGTGGTCTGGTGATTGTCCTGATCGTGCTGTTATTCGGGGTATTCAGCAACTTTCAAAGCCCGGTGCTCAACGCTCCACCGACTGGCGAGAAAGTTATCACCTATACTTCCTTTCTGGCGCAGGTCAGGGCCGGTAATATGTTGGGCGTGACCATACGTGGAAATGATCTCAACGGGTTGTTGGTAAACCCGCTTTCGCAGCCGGTTGCAGGGGAACCAACTATCACGTCCAACCAACGGGCGCAGGACTTTACGGCCTTTAGTCGCTACGTCGGCGGGAGTTCGATCTGGGCGACTTCGTCGCAAACCTCAACTATCGATACTTCCCGGCTGGTCTATGCCAGACTGCCAGCGACCGGGGATGCCACTCTCGTGCCGTTTTTGGTGAGTAACCATGTACAAATCACCACGCTCCCGCCGCCTCAGACTCCCATCTGGCTGTCGATAATGTGGCGCATCGTGCCTCTCCTCTTCGTCGTACTCATCATTGGCTTCATGCTTGCCCCGCGCTCACATGCGCGTGGCACGCGCGGGCTGGATGAGCGCTTTAGCCAGATGGGGAAAAGCAAAGCCCGTCTCTTTGAAAAGGGTAATGTGTCTCAGGAACAGAAAAAAGCTGTCGAAAGCAAGACGCCTCCAGGCCTGTTACATGCTCCAGGCAAAGTCAGGACCACTTCTCCTGGCGCATTCAGCGCGAAAAAAACTGGCGCGACTGCTCCCATGCACATAGAAGCGCCGGTTACTTTTGCGGACGTAGCTGGCATTGACGAAGTGCGCGAGGAGCTTGAGGAAATCGTGCAGTTCTTGCGCTCCTCCGAACGCTACGAAAAACTCGGCGCGAAGATTCCGCGCGGCGCGTTGCTGGTTGGCCCGCCTGGAACAGGTAAAACCCTGCTGGCGAAGGCTGTCGCGGGCGAGGCGGGTGTGCCATTCTATAGTATGAGCGCCTCCGAATTTGTGGAGATGTTTGTGGGCGTCGGCGCGAGCCGCGTGCGCGACCTCTTCGCCAAAGCAAGGCAGTCCGCGCCATGCGTCATATTCATTGACGAAATCGACGCTGTCGGTCGCAGACGCTCGGTGAAAGCGATGGGCAATGACGAGCGTGACCAGACGCTCAACCAGTTACTGGTCGAACTCGACGGTTTCGATGGGCGGAAACAGGCCATTGTGGTCCTAGCGGCCACCAATCGCGTCGATATTCTGGACAAGGCGCTGCTGCGTCCGGGACGTTTTGACCGTCACATTACCGTCTCGATGCCAGATCGCGCGGGCCGCGAAGCCATCCTGCGCGTGCATACTCGCAAGACACCCCTGCATGATGAGGTCAGCCTGGAACGCCTGGCGCGTCTGACGACAGGCATGAGTGGAGCGGACCTGGCGAACCTGGTCAACGAGGCAGCACTGTTCGCAGCCCGGCGCAGCCTGGAACACCTGGATCACGAGTGCTTTGAAGATGCGCTGGCGCGGGTGCAACTTGGCGCGCTGCGCCCCATTGTGATGAATGAGCGCGAGAGACGCATCATCGCGTACCACGAAGGTGGTCACGCCCTGGTTGCCTATCACCAGCCGGAGGCCGATACCGTCAATCGCGTCACGATTTTGCCGCGTGGACAAAGCCTGGGCGTGACGCAATTTACCGCCGAAGAAGACCGCTATAACTATAGCCGCCAGACCCTCATGGCGCGTATCGTCGTCGGGCTTGGCGGGCGCGTGGCCGAAGAATTGACCTTTGGCGCGGAACGTGTCACTACCGGCGCGGAGAATGATCTGCAAGTCGTCACCGGCATCGCGCGCAACATGGTCACGCGC
>DAHVFL010000394.1 GCA_027316975.1 Chloroflexota bacterium
TCCCTCCACTAATAAAATGACGATTGACGCTACCTCAATGGCGCTTTCGGCCAACCACGTGACGCTGGTTCAAGGACGATTACCACGTGCCAGCAGCAAAGATATCGAAATTGCAATTACACCAGAAGCGGCAAAGCTTTTAGGGATCAAACTCTATGATTCTATTACGTTGCAGTTAAATTTTGTCGGCCTGTCTGCGCCTCCTCCTTACGGGACATTTGTGCCTGCTCAACAAGCTCTTATGCTGCGCGTTGTTGGCCTGTTTCGTGTGCCGGCAGGCGATTCGTTCTGGCATGGACAGAATTTTTTACCACAACTCCCACAGTCCGATGCCGTGCCAATTACATTGTTTACAGCATTGGCCTCAAATCAATCGTTTCTGGCGGCGTTAGATCGCATCGCCACCACGTATAATGAGCCACGAGGCCAGGTGATCTTCACAAGCGTTTCATTTCTCACATGGCGCTATGACCTGAACCCGGCGAGCGTCTCGATCAATCAACTCGATAGCCTCATCAACCGGCTCGAGGCGGTGCAAATTTCTTTCACCAATACCTCTAACTTTAACGGGGAAAGCCTTGTCATCACCGGTCTACCATTTAATAGTTCCACACAACCAGGCCTGCTGGAACAATTTCGTACCAGGCTTTCAACTGCGCGCATCCCCATCGCTCTATTCACCGCGCTGATTCTCGGCCTGCTGCTATTTTTCATAAGTGTGATGATACTCTTACTGCTTGATCGACAGGCAGAGAGCATTATCGTTTTACGGAGTCGGGGAGCCAGCACCATCCAGCTTTTCCTTTCGTTACTCGCGCAATGCGCCGGTCTCAGCATTGTTGCGCTTATAGCCGGCCTGCTGCTCACACCGGCAGCGTTACTGTTGATTGTGCGGCTGACGCTCAGCGCCGCGGATCAAAACGCGCTCGACGTGGTAACGAATGCGCTCGCGCAGTCTTTATGGAGCATACGCTACTATGCGCTGATTACGGCGCTGGCGACCGTTGTGGTGATGAGTCTCGCGCTGCTGGGAATTTCTCGCTTGAACCTGATGACGAGCGGCAAAAACACAGCACGCTATCCACTCTGGCGTCGTCTCAATCTCGATCTTTTCGCTATTGTGATTGCGCTTGTAGGATACGGGTTATCGCTCTATTTCGCTTCAATCCAGCAGCAATTAGATGCGCAGACACAGCTCCTGGTGGCCGGGCCGGTAGCATTCATCGGGCCATTTTTCCTGCTGATGGCGGCAATTTTGCTGGCGCTGCGCGTCTTTCCCTGGCTGTTACAACTGGGAGTCACACTTGCCGGGCGAGGGCATAGCGCAACTCCATTGCTAGCCCTGGCGCAAATCAGCCGCGCCCCGCGAAAATCCTTGCGGATGATCCTGCTGCTGGCTCTCACGATAGCTTTTGCCTTCTTTTCGCTGGTGTTTGCCGCCTCAGAGGGTCAGCGCGCAAATGAGATTGCTTCCTACGAGGTCGGGGCAGATTTCAGTGGAGCCATTCCGATTGATTCTTATGCCTATGCTCCACAACAGGAGGCGGCGCTGTATCGTCGCATTCCCGGTGTGACATCCGCATCTGCCGGATTTGAGGAAGAGGGGAGTTTGACGCCCGTCCCTCCCTACCTTCCACTGCTGTTACGCGCTGTTGATCCAGGTACCTACGCCAATACCGCTTCCTGGACATCCCAGAACTCAGGTCAATCCTTATCGTCGCTGATGGCGAAACTTCGCGCTCAGCGGGACGCAGCCATTACACGTGATTATGTGCCCGCCATTATCGATACGGCCCTGTCCAATGAACTTCCGCTGCGAGTTGGATCGACGTTTACGGTGCTGCCCGATGTGGCTCACCAGTTTAATGCGCTAGTTGGGCAGGTGCGTTACGTAGTGATCGCTAAAGTTGACCATATTTCCGGCGTCAATGAGAGCATTGAGGGCGGCATGTTGGTAGATTACCAGACATTTGCGACAGTGCTGGTAAAAGATGCCGGGACAAACGGCATACATATTACGTCAAATCATATCTGGCTGCGCACCACCGGGGCCGCTGCCAGCGCTATCCGCGCGACACTGACTTCCTCGAATATGCGCCTCGCGTTCCTGTCTGACCGGTATGCGCTGGTACAAGCTCTGCTCGCTGACCCTACGTATAAAAATCTGATCAGCGTGCTGGCATTAGGGGTAAGCGCCGCTTTCTTGCTGGCGTTGTTCGCGAATCTGCTGGCCTCCTGGATTAGCGCTCGCAGCAGGCTCACCAGCTTTGTGGTATTGCGGGCGTTGGGAGCATCCACGCGGGGTATCGCCAGCGTGTTCCTCTGGGAACAGGGCATTGTGTACGCAGCGGCGCTGCTGCTCGGTATCCTCTCCGGCGTTTTGTTGGTGTTCACCTTGGTGCCCGCGCTGGTCATTACGGATATCCCGCTCAGCGCAGGCGTCGTCAATGGGAACAGTATCAATTTTGCCGCTTTGCAATACATCATACCTGTACAGGTAGCGATGCCTTTTTCGCTCGTGATTGCCCTGCTGGTTTTTATTGCCACCTGCGCGATTGCGCTTGGCCTGATGGTCTCCCTGGTACTGCAGCGTTCGATAGGTCATGAACTGCGTTTGAATGATGATGCGCGGCTCGATTTTGCGACGCGCGAAGTCGTATCCACGCCTCGCGCAAAAGCAAAAGTAGTACGGACCAACCGCCCGCGTCTCGCAACACGTTCATCACTGGGACAGTTAACGCTTTTGCTCTTCCGCCGCTCCAGGTTACTAACCCTGTTAGCCGGTGCGACGATAATAGCTGCGGTGGGCATCATGTGCCTGATTCCTCTTTATTCTTCCATCATCATAAATGGCGGACTGCATACGCTCTTACGAGCGACGCCCGCCACATCTCAAATTATGCTTGATGCCTCAACGCAGGCACTATCGACGCGAACACTGAATGGGGTGGAACGGAGTATAGGTTCGCTTGTGCAAAAAGATGTCGGGGCCTATGTTGACCCGACTCATTCCTATACTATCAAGGAGGCTAATTTTCAGCTCGTTAGCCCACCAGCAGGCAGCCAGGTCGGGTCGGTGAACCTGGTAAGCGCTCCCGTTACTCTGGCGGCATCGCATCTGACACTTCTGCAAGGACGAATGCCGGGCAATACCGGAGGTAATATGGAGGCGCTACTCACGCCAGATACCGCGCGCAATCTGAACGCGACTGTTGGTTCCAGGCTAACACTAAGTGTGAGTACTTTCGCGGCCAGACCTCCCAATCCACCTGTCTATCAAACAATCATGCTTAACGTACTTATAGTTGGTTTGATACAAGTGGTACCGGGTGATCCATACTGGCATGGGAATGACTTCCAGCCGACCGCTTCAGGATCGCAGACATTCAGTGATACGCTACTTGTACCAAATGCTTCGTTTCTCGCTGTATTTGACCGGGCTGCCCGTGAACTACAAACCGCTGCAATTTTCACGTCTCAACCATTTGAAATCACCCTGGATTATCAACTGAATACCACGCTACTGGTAGTCGATCAACTCGACGCGTTGATCGGTTCCCTTGCGCACCTGCAAGCTGACATCGCGCAAACATCTGAAAAAGCGCTGAACAGCGTGCCAGCTAACGGAATTGCCACCTTTCCTTATCTGACCCAGGTAGCTATCTTCAATAGCGCGAAAAATACCTTTGACCTGCCGGGTACCCTCTCTCGCTATCGAAGTCGTGTGGCGGTAATCGCCATACCCATCTTCATACTCTCAGCGCTGATTGTCGGGCTAATGCTCTTCTTTGTGAGCCTGATTGCCCACCTGCAAGTTGATCGCCAGGCGGATGCCATTGCTATCTTACGCAGCCGGGGAGCCACTATTAGCCAAATTTTTCGATCAATGGTTTTACTGAGCGTTATACTTGGAAGTATCGCACTGATTATAGGTCCTTTTCTTGCGCTCATCTCGGCAGTTTTTCTTGGAGGGCAAAGTCTCGCAAGTGAGGGGAAAGACGCGCTAAGGTTCGTTACCAGTCAACCGTGGAATGCGCTGCTTTTCGTAAGCTGGTATGCACTGGGAACTGTGTTTGGCGCAATCATCACGCTCATCGTTGCGCTGCGCTACGCGGCAGACATGAATATCTCGGCGTTGCGACGCGAATCATCGCGCGTTACTCACCGTCCTCTCTGGCAGAGATTGCGATTAGATGTCGCGGCAATAGTGATTGCGTTTGCCGGTTACGTCATCTCACTCTATCTCAACAGTACCGAGAAACTGTCGGATACGCGCAGCGTGGTGCTGTTTGCGTCGCCACTGGCGCTGATTGCTCCGCTTTTCCTGGTGATCGGGAGCATCCTGCTCCTTTTACGCCTCTACCC
>DAHVFL010000395.1 GCA_027316975.1 Chloroflexota bacterium
GCATCGAACAGTTGCTGGACGTATCGGTAGCTACCAGAGGTTACGTGATTCGCGAGGCGAGCGGACCGTATGATAGCGACTCCGTTATTGATCTCAGCCACATCGATTTTGACGCGCTGCGCGCGCATTTCGAGCGGTCGCGCAAACATATAGAGACGGAGAAGCTGCGCGGAGCCATTGCCAGCAAGCTCAAGCGCATGTTGCAATTGAATAAGAGCCGCGTGAACTACCAGGAACGCTTCCAGCAAATGATCGACGACTACAACGCGGGCAGCGCGAATGTCGAGTTGTTCTTTGATGAACTGGTAAAGTTTGCCAGGGACCTCAATTTAGAAGAGCAGCGCCATATGGCCGAGCAGTTGACCGAGGAAGAACTGGCGATGTTTGACCTGCTGACGCGTCCCGATCTTCCACTCTCTGAAAAAGAGCAAGAACAGATCAAGAAGGTAGTGCGCGACCTGCTGGCAACCTTGAAGCGCGAGAAACTGGTGCTCGATTGGCGCAAAAAACAGCAGGCACGCGCCGAAGTGCGCCTGACCGTTGAGCGAGCCTTAGATACAGGTCTCCCCGGAAGTTACACGGGTGAAATGTACCAGCGCAAGTGTGAAGAGGTTTTCCAGCACGTTTACGATTCGTACTTTGGACCAGGACAGAGCATCTATACGGCGGCGTAGATGGATGACGAACCAGGGCAGGGGCAGAGCTACAGCCCGTACCCTGTACGATTTTGCTTGCGAAGCAAGCCACGCCAGGGCAGGGCTTGCCCTTGCTTTCACTGTAGGTTTTTTAGGAAAGGGGCCAGCGAGTGGGAGGTGTCATCCTGAGCGCAGCGAAGGATCTCTCGCCGGCAGCACGCAGATCCTTCGCTGCGCTCAGGATGACACCTCTGGCGACCGGCGCATTTCAAGAAACCTACCAGTGAAAGGCTTGCCCCTGCCCTGGCCTCTCGCTGCTCAGTAGATTCGTCGTAGGGTACGGGCTGTAGCTCTGCCCCTGCCCTGGTTCGTCGTCATAGCCCACATGGAGCAATAATATGTCCACGCGCCCTCGTCACACCTTCTCCTGGTTCCTGCTCATTCTCGCCAACACGCTGTGGGCGTGCAGTTATGTGGCGGCCAAATTCGCTTTGCGCGATGTGTCTGTGAATACCATGAATGCGCTGCGTATGATTATTTCGGCGCTGGTAGTGTTGCCTTTTTTGATTGTGCGGCGGAAAGACCTCAACTTGACGCGCAGGGATTTGCCGCAACTGGCGCTGCTGGCGGTGATCGGCTTTGTAATCAACAAAATTTTGGAGTATGGCGGGTTATCGCTCACAACGGCTTCGGATGTGGCGCTGCTGATTACCAGCGAGTCGATTTTCACTGCCGCGCTTTCGTGGCTGGTGCTGCGCGAGCGTTTCAAACCGCTCACGGGTGTGGCGCTTTTGCTGGGACTGGCAGGAGTATATTTGATTGTTGAGCGCAGTGTCGTTCCCAATATTCCCACCGGCGGCGGCGCGTTGCGTATTGTGGGCGACTTGATGGTGGTGCTGGCCCTGGTCTTCGAGTCTTTTTATACGGTGCGCGGCAAGGCGCTGCTGGTCAAACACCCGCCCTTGCTGATTACGGCGGTTGCCATCGTGGGCAGCACCATTTTCTGGATACCGCTCGCCGGAGTCGATATTACGCTGCATGGCTGGCGGGCACCGGGCCTGGCGGGGTGGCTCAGTATAGGCTGGCTGGCGATCATGTCAACGGTCATTGCATACCTGGCCTGGTTCAAGGGGCTGGCAAACATCGATGGATCGGCGGCGGCTTCCACATTGTTTGTGCAACCACTGCTGGGAACAACCCTGGCGATTCTGTTGCTGGGCGATCAGATAGTTCCAACAACAATCATTGGTGGAATAATGATCATCGCCAGCGTGTATTTAATTTCGAGGTAATAAACCTGCTGTCATCCCTTCACTGCGTTCAGGGCAGGCTCTGAGCGCAGCGAAGGATCTCTCGCGGGGCCAGGTACAGATCCTTCGCTGCGCTCAGGATGACAAATGACGGGCGGCTCTGCTCTGCCCTGGAGAAATTATGAGCATTTCCCTGTATGTGAATGGCGCCATCTATACGATGGATGCCGCCCGGCCACGCGCGCAGGCCATGGCTATTGATAGCGCGAGCGGGCGCATCCTGGCGGTGGGCAGCGATGACGAGGTACGCCGCGCGGGCGACAGGCACGCGCAGGTGATAGATTTGCGCGGCAGAACGGTGTTGCCCGGCTTCATCGACGCGCATATCCACCTGCTCATGGAGGCTTATCGCTCCCATAATATCAATGCCGGACAGTGCGCCAGCGAGGATGAAGTGGCGGAATTAGTGCGCCAGCGGGCCGCGCAGACACCGGCGGGACAGTGGATACTGGGCGGTCAGTGGTACAAGGGTCTATGGCCCGGCCAGCAATTTCCGACCCGCGCTTCGCTGGATGCCGCCGCGCCGCAGCATCCCGTGGCGTTGTGGAGCAAAGACGGGCATGTCTTATGGGTCAACTCGCTGGCGTTGCAGCGCGCCAACATTCGCGCGGATACGCCGGAACCGCCCAACGGCGCGATTTTGCGCGATGGTGATGGCAATCCAACAGGTATTTTGCAAGAGCAGGGGGCGACTTCGCTCGTCTATCGTGTGATCGACCGGCACGATCCCACGCTGACACGCCACCTTGTCGAGGGCAAACTGCGAGAATTGCAAAGCAAGGGCATTACCGGCATTCACGAAATCGAAGACAACGAAGCTTTCCGCCTCTTGCAGCAGTTGCGCGATGAAGGTGTATTGCATACACGGGTGCAGATGATCCTGCCGCGCCAGATGCTGCCGCAGTTGCGGGCGATCGGAGTGCAGTCGGGGTTTGGCGATGATATGCTGCGCCTGGGCGGCATCAAAATCTTTGCGGATGGCACGCTTGGCTCGCAGACCGCCGCCATGCTGGATGGCTTCGAGGGCAACCCCGACAATCGCGGCATCCTGGCCATCCCCGAACAGCAGATGCGCGAGACGGTCAGCGCGGCTGCCGAAATGGGCATCAGTATAGCTATTCACGCCATAGGCGACCGGGCGGCCCGCGTCGCGCTCAACTCTATCGAACTGGCGCAGCGCCAGCTTGCTACTGCTGGTTCTCATGGCCAGGCCAGAACATCGAAATTGCGCTACCGGCTTGAACACGTGCAGTTGATCGCCCCCGAAGACCTGCAGCGTATGCAGCGTCTGGGTGTGATCGCCTCGGTGCAGCCCTTCCACGCCGTGGCTGATCGCGACCTTGCGGAGCGCTACTGGGGCCAGCGCCACCGCCGCGCCTACGCGTACCGCACGATGCAGCAAATGGGCATTCCGCTCGCGCTCGGCTCCGACGCCCCCGTCGAAACTTTCGACCCGCTGCGTATCCTTTATGCAACCACTATGCGTAATGATACAGAGACCACGCAACGCCCGCCCTGGCTGCCCAACCAGGCCTTGCCCATCAGCCAGGCTCTGTGGGCTTATACGCTGGGAGCGGCCTACGCGGGCGGCGAGGAGGAGAGTAAAGGCTCGCTGACAGTGGGAAAACTGGGCGACGCTGTCGTTTTGCGCGAGGATATCTTGAAGGTGCCCCCGGAGAAGATGCCCGAAAATGGCGTGCAGGCGACAATAGTGGGAGGAAATATGGTGTATGGCGAGGTGTAAAAGAGGTTCATTTGATCGCACGGTAAAGTTACCAGGGCGGGGGCAAGCCCCCAGAAGCGCGAACGCAAGCCGAAAAGAATCTGTGTTCAAGTGCAGAATTGAATGTCCGTGGGTCGCCCCGCCCACCATCTGTCATCCTGAGCGCAGCGAAGGATCTGCGCACTACCCGGCGAGAGATCCTTCGCTGCGCTCAGGATGACAGATGGGCTGAAGTTCACGCCTCTGGGACTTGCCCCGCCCTGGCGGTCACTAGCACACATGAACATCTTTGGATACAATGTAGCTACGCATTTATCAATATCGTGAGAAAATCATGCTTACGTTTGAGGTCAATGAATTTATAGAACGTATCGATGAGATGCTACGCCTGGTTCTGGAAGAAGGTGAGACTATCGAGATAACAAATCGTGGTGAGATCATTGCTCGCATGGAGCAAGTCCGGAAACAAAGACAAGCTGACACCCGAGGTCATTCTGCTACCTGGAATGACCTTGAGCGCATTTCTGCCGAAATTAGCGCGTACTGGCCGGAGGGCCTCAGCGCTGTTGACGCTGTGCGTGACGTGAGACGAGAACTCTAATGACATTTATAGCAGGATTGCTCTTATTCATAGCGGCCATGATTGGCGGCACGCTCAATTCGGTAGCGGGTGGGGGCAGTTTTGTTACTGTGCCGT
>DAHVFL010000396.1 GCA_027316975.1 Chloroflexota bacterium
TTACGATACCCTGCTCGCCATCGGGCGCGAACAGGTCGAGGGCGGCGCGCATGTGCTGGACGTGTGTCTCGCGCTAACTGAACGTACCGACGAAGCGCAGCAAATGGCAAAGACCATCAAAAAGCTCTCCATGGGTATCGAAGCCCCGCTTGTGATCGATTCAACTGAGCCGGATGTGATTAAAGCCGCGCTGGAAACCTATCCGGGGCGCGCCATCATCAACTCCATCAATATGGAAAATGGCCGCCAGCGCATCGAAAGCGTCTTACCCATGGCCCTGGAACACGGCTCAGCCGTGGTAGCCCTCACCATCGACGAGATCAGCATGGGCAAAACGACCGAACGCAAAGTGGAGATCGCCCACAAAATCTATGACATCTGCGTCAACGAATACGGCCTCGCGCCCGACGCCCTCATCTTCGACCCACTCACCTTCCCCGTCACCACCGGACAGGAAGAACTGCAAACGGCTGCCATCGAAACGCTCGACGCCATTAAGCGCATCAAGGCCGAGATGCCCGGCGTCTACACCATTCTGGGCGTCAGCAATGTTTCGTTTGGACTGAAACCGCACGCGCGCGCCGTACTCAACAGCGTCTTTCTGCACCACGCCGTCAAAGCAGGACTCGACGCCGCCATCGTCAACCCGACGCACATCACCCCTTACGCGGAGATCGACGCGCAACAACGCCAGCTCGCCGACGACCTGATCTACAACCGGCCCGACGCGCTGCCACGCTACATCGCCTACTACGAAGAACACGAACCGCAGGCAGAGTCGGGCAACGTAAAAGCCGACCCCACCGAAGGCATGTCTACCACAGAACGCATTCACTGGCAGATACTTCATCGCCGCAAAGAAAACATTGAGGCACTGGTCGAACAGAGCATCGTTGAACGCGCATCCGAGGCGAGCATCACTCGGAGCGAAGCGGCTGTCAGCGTACTCAACACCGTATTGCTGCCCGCCATGAAAGATGTCGGCGATCGCTTTGGCGCGGGCGAATTGATCCTGCCCTTTGTGCTACAGTCTGCCGAGGTTATGAAACGCGCGGTTGCCTCGATGGAACGCTTCCTGGAGAAAAAAGAAGGCTATACCAAGGGCAAGGTGGTGCTGGCAACGGTTTTCGGCGATGTGCATGATATCGGGAAAAACCTGGTCAATACCATCCTGAGCAACAATGGCTACACCGTCTACGACCTGGGCAAGCAGGTGCCACTCAATACCATCCTGGATAAGGCCATCGAGGTGGGTGCCGATGCCATCGGCCTGTCTGCCTTGCTGGTAAGCACATCGAAGCAAATGCCGCTCTGCGTGCAGGAATTGCACAGGCGACAACTCTCATTTCCAGTTATCGTAGGTGGGGCCGCCATCAACCGTTCATATGGACGCCGCATCCTCTTTGTTGATGAACAAACACCGGAGTCTGCCCCCATCGCCTATGAACCCGGCGTCTTTTACGCGCGCGACGCCTTTGAAGGTCTGGACATCATCGACAAACTCACCGGCGAACCTGAACGACGAGCAGGCTACGTCGCGCAAATCAAGACCGAAGCGCTTAATGAGCGGCGAAAGAAGGCTTCTAAGGATGGGCAAAGCGCCTCAGTTGCGAGCGATGACAACCCATCTACAAGCATCCAGCGCGACATTCCCATACCGGTGCCGCCGTTCTGGGGGCCACGCATCCTCGGTCGCATCGGCATCGAAGATGTAGCGGTTTGCATGGACCTCAACACGCTCTACCGCCTGCACTGGGGCGGCAAGGCGCATGGCGCTGAATTTACCCGCCTGGTTGAGCAGGAATTCCGGCCACGCCTGGAGCGAATGCTCATCGAGGCCCGCCAGCAGCGCTATTTACAGCCAAAAGTGATCTACGGCTACTTTCCCTGCCAGTCGAGCGGCAACGAGCTGATCGTCTACGATCCGCAGGCATATCAGGCCGACAGCAGCAAACGCGAAATTACACGCTTCAGCTTCCCACGGCAGAGTCAGCGCGAACGACTGTGCCTGGCCGATTACTTCGCCTCGCTCGAAAGCGGTCAGGTGGATGTCGTGCCTTTCCAGGTCGTCACAATGGGTCAGGCCGCCAGCGAAGCAGTAGAGCGTATGCAGCAATCCGGCGACTATGCCGAAGCGTACTTTACCCACGGCCTGGCCGTCGAGATGGCCGAGGGGCTGGCTGAGTACACTAACCGTCTCATCCAAAAAGAACTGGGACTCGATACACAGCGTGGCCGCCGCTATAGCTGGGGCTACCCGGCGATTCCCAACCTGGAAGATCATGTGAAAGTGCTGCAACTGTTGCCCACGCAATCGACCATCGGCGTCTCCTTGACCGAAGCCTATCAATTCGACCCCGAACAGACGACCGCCGCCATCGTGGTACATCACCCGCAAGCCACCTACTTCGCCGTAAGAGAGGCAGTCGCGGAGACCGCGCAGTCATAGAGGCTGCGCGTTTCTACTCCAACCTCGTCCGGTACTGGTAGCAGGTTGAACATTCGGTTCTTGTTCGTTGCACGTATGTGGAGATAGTGGCTGTCATCCCTTCACTGCGTTCAGGGCAGGCTCTGAGCGCAGTGAAGGACCGGCGTGGTACCCGGCAAGAGACCCTTCGCTTTGCCAATAAGCAAGAAGGCGTTAATCAAGCATGATTGTACTCCAGAGTACTTCAAGCGCATAAATGCACAGTTTTGCTATTGATTACTTTGTGGGAAAGTAGTATACTCCAATTGCGATGTAGAATTTGCGACGTAGTGGGTATGCTCCCTCGTAGGATGCAGTTTAGTAGCGGGCCTGGCAACATCCTTAGCAATTATCCATCATTGTTCATCATCACTGATCCGGCCCACCGCTCGACCAGCCCTATGTCGCTCAATACAGGCGTAACAGCTCATTGTTTGCGCCATTTGGAGGACGAAGGGATGTCTGTTAAATCTTATGCCCGCATCATCGGGTCTGTAGTGACGCTTCTGGTTGCCATCGGGCTGTACTTCTTCGATCGTGAACTGGCAAGGAACTTCTGGTGGTTCACCGGCATCGCCGCCGCAGCCGTGGTAGTTGCCTTTCTCATCACCCCGTATATTACCGTGAACCCGTATCGTTGGATGCGCGAGACCACTATCAGCGACCTGATCGCGGCAGTGGTTGGACTTATCGTTGGACTTATCATCTCAGTACTCTTATTCATACCACTGGCAAATTTGCCTGCCAATTTTGGTAAAATCCTGCCACTGGTGGGAGCAATCGTTTTCAGTTTCCTGGGCATCGCTCTGGCTGTGCAGCGCAAAAACGATGTTACACACCTCTTCCAGTCCGGCTTCTTCCCTCGTCGCAACCGCGAGCGCGATGAAGAACGCGACAAAGAGCGCGGCAAGGACAAAGATAAGGATAAGGAGCGCGACAAAGCCTCAGCAAATCACCCGGAAGTGATCTTGCCCATCTTGTTAGACACCAGCGCCATCATCGACGGGCGCATCGCCGATATCAGCCAGACGGGCTTCATCAACGGCACTTTGATCGTTCCCCGTTTTGTCCTCAACGAACTCCAGCATATCGCGGACGCGGCAGATACCATGCGCCGCAATCGCGGCAGACGCGGCCTGGAGATGCTCAAACGCCTGCAAACGGACTCGACCGTCCCAATCAAGATCACTGACGACGAGAAAGAGCCTGGGAGCGAGGTAGATGGCGAACTGGTCAAAATGGCGCGTGTGCTGCACTGCCCGATTATCACCAACGACTTCAACCTGAACCGCGTCGCGGAATTGCAAGGGGTGAAAGTCCTCAACATTAACGAACTGGCAAACGCTGTCAAGCCGGTGTTGTTACCGGGCGAAGATATCCTGATCAAAATCATGCAGGACGGTAAAGAGTTAGGGCAGGGCGTTGGCTATCTTGACGATGGGACAATGATCGTCGTTGAGGGGGGTCGCCAGTATATGGGAATGACCATCGAGGTCTCTGTCACCCGCGTGCTGCAAACCGTCGCAGGGCGCATGATCTTCGCGCATCCAAAACAGGGTACTCCCAGCCCGCAGCCACAGCCGCCGCAATCGTCCGGTAAACAAAAACAATATTGAGCAGCACATCTGGACATTGAAGCCAGGGCGGGGCCAGTGCCAGAGGCGCTCACAGGCGCTGTCATCCCTTCACTGCGCTCAGAGCCTGCCCTGAACGCAGTGAAGGGATGACAGCTGGCGGGCAACCCTTGCGGTCGCCCTGGAAACTACACCGGAGACCTGTCACCAATGAACGATACATGTTCCGCCATCATCGCTGCCGCCGGTGCGAGCCGCCGTATGCAGGGACAGGATAAGCTCTGGAT
>DAHVFL010000397.1 GCA_027316975.1 Chloroflexota bacterium
CTTTGTAACTGCTTCTTTGTTGTGCAGTTAATAAAGTATTCTCCACGCCCTTCTTGATAAGTTTCTTAAGGGACATATAAACGCTCTTCAGTAGGAGCATACCATAGAGTGAGCTTTTGCTGCAATTAAAAAATCTGAGACAGGCAGTCACCGCAAAGCCATTGACAACCCCGACCTACTATGTCATGCTACACACCGAACAATAAAAATCACCGCAGGGAAATAACGTACCTATGGAATTACTGGTTGCGACGCTGGCACACACCGCCAGAGGAGCGAACGAAGAGGCACTGGCGCAGGTGCGCCTGGTAGTTGATACCATGAAGAACGTCACGGGCATGATGAACGCGCGTTTGTATGCAGGCAGAGATGGCGAAACCTGCTATTTTATCCTCACATCGTGGGAAGACGAAGAGTTCTGGCTTAAAGCGCAGGAACGCCACAATCCGCGCGACCTCTTGCTTAACTCCAGTAGCGAACTCCTGACCGCCGCGCCTGAGCAGTGGCAGATGCAATACCTGTGGGGCTATAGCCGACCATCCGCGCAGCCCACCGTCGCGGCAGCGCACCTGGCAACCGTGCGACCCGATGCAACCGAGCGCATCCAACGCGCCTGGATCGAAAGCTTGCAGCGCCAGGCCACCCAACCGGCGCTGGCGTTCGCTTTTCTCACGCGCGGCAGAAACGCAGGTACTGCATCCCATGGAATAAACGGCAGCTCCTCAGCGCAGGAAAACACCAACCGCTCTACCTTCCTCAATCTCCTGAGCTGGTCGGGCGAGACCCAACAAAAAGACTTTTACGCCGACCAGCAATATAAAACCTTTCGAGGATACCTCAACCAGGTGGGCATGGAGCGCATCATCATGCTCGAACCCCATCCATAACAGAACTGATTGGAAGAGGGGACACATCAATATGTTGGGACACCCCTCGTGCGTGTCCGGTGGGCATAAGGTCCATAACACAGCTAATCAGAAGATGATTCAGCCACCGGCTTCGCATAATATTTGTTCAATTCATTGAGCAGCAGGGCGTGGTTGGCCCACATTTCGCCGGTGAAGGTATGATATTCGCCATCACACAACGGAACAGGCGCGCTGCACTGGCGATGAGGTAACAATCGGAAGCGAACGGTATTCCCTTTGACTTCGATCCACAGATGACGGCGCGTAGAGCTTGTTCCCCAACGCATAAGCACCATCGTATCGTATTCGGAAAAGGTCGCGCGCCCTTTCAAAGCATTCGTATTGAGGGTTTTAAGCATCTCCGCCAGGCCACTCTCCCGCATAATACGCCGCGCATTCTCCTTTTCAGCCGCCCTCCGCGCCTCATCCGCCTCCTCGCTCAATATATATTCCGGGTGTATATCATCCTGACTCGTAATGGTTTACTCCTCCTGGGCCAGGGCGGGAGCAGGCCCCGCCAGTATCCATATACTCTGCATGGACACGTCGTAGTAGGGTACGGGCGGGGCTTGCCCCCGCCCTGGCTCCTCCGGGCGGGGCTTGCCCCCGCCCTGGCTCCTCCGGGCGGGGCTTGCCCCCGCCCTGGCTACTGGAACAGGCTCCCGCCCCGGCAACTTCAATGTACTCTTTGCTCGTATTCCGTCTTCGATTCAACAACGGCTAATAAATCAGGGTAACGGTGCGGATTATCCGCCGCATATTGCGCCAACGTGGGTGATAAAATAGAAGCAGCATTGTAAAATGGAGAGTAAGCATTTTCCTGGTTCATCAAGGTGCGACGAGGAGAAATATGGTACACATTACCGGTCGATTGCTTGGCAAAGGATTTTGCCTGTGCCGCCAGGGCGCTAATTTCCTGGATACTCTGGGGGCGACGCACATGGTTATTAACTACCCCGATTGACAGAGAGACCAGGGGGAATTGATAGGGATGCCCCTTACGATCTACCCCGTTGATCCAGCCGCGTCTGAGGTCCTCCACGCGATAAAAGACCGCGCTTTCCTCTTTAAACGCCGCGCTGATCTGATGACAGAGACGACTGCAGCGGTCAGGAGTCGTCACTACCACAAAGTCGTCGCCTCCAATATGCCCGACGAAGTCATCAGGATTGCCATATTCGCGCACGACACGCTGACAAATGCTCCCGGCCAGGCGAATGATATCATTGCCCGTCAAGAATCCGTAGACATCGTTGAACGCTTTGAAATTATCCAGGTCAAGATAGAGGATGCTCCAGGGTTCTACCACATTCAGCTTTTGTTTGATAGCTAACTCCACCTGCAAACCGCCAGGCAGACCAATTAAGGGAGAAAGACAGCTTTGCTGGATGCGACGAATCTGCGTGCGAATACGCGCCACCAGCTCATCCGTCTGAAATGGCTTGGTGATATAATCATCAACCCCTATCTCAAAAGCCCGTATCTTGTCGCTAAGCTCGCCATAGGCGCTCAACGCAATGATGGGAATGTGCATGGTCTTCGGGTGGCTGCGCAAGCAGCGGGATACTTCGTATCCATCAATACCGGGGAGCATTAAATCGAGAACAATCAAATGCGGTGTTTCTCGGAGCGCATATTGTACAGCATCTTCGCCGTTAAGGACAGTAACAACCTGGTACCCCTCGACCTGTAGTGTTTCCTTCAGTAATTTTGCAATTACTCGCTCGTCCTCGACGACTAAAATGTTGGCCATAAATTCTCCTGCTTCCTGGTTTGTAGAGCTTACCGACCCATCCCCATTTAAGAACACCTCACAATTTTAATGAGCCATCAACCCTACAAATATTTGCGACTACAACAAATACACGGCAGAAAGAACGGTCTGATCCGCTCTTGCTAACCAATCCCGGCGATTGCTCGCTCTAATGGTGCGGGAATTGTGATTGCCGCATTCTCCCATCCCACTCCCCCACATCCAAACGCTCGATCAGCAAGGAACCTGGCGAAACCCTCCCCCGAAGAATGCGCGCAGGCAAAAATTCTGTCCTACGAGGGTGAGAGGCAATGAAAAATATCAGCAACACGACTCTCACGCAAATAGAAACAAATAAAACATAATAACCTTACGCATAAATACGTATGTTTTACATTTCCTCTATCCAGTATAACATCCCAACGCGCATATGAAAAGGGTAATGTGTAAGAATTCAGCACAAATTACAAGAGTTTTATCGAAATCTCACGTTTTGTATGCCAGGGAAGAGCTTGTTCTCGTCCTGGGTACGCCGCAGGTAGTTGACGCATGGGCAGTACTGCGATAAGATGAATAGAGTAGCAGATGAGCGGGTTACAAGCAAAAGGCGTGGACATGTCACACTCACCAACATCTACCGAACAATCAGTGTTGTTTCCCAGTCGCGGGCAACCTTCCTTGCGTATTGAGGGTAGTGCGCACATACCTGCCAGGGTGGAACATGCGCCCGTGGTAATTTTGTGTCATCCACAGCCAGCCAGCAGCGACATGCGCGACTCTCTGTCCACCCTGCTTGCCCGGCGGCTGGCAGAGGAAGGATTGATCGCGCTGCGTTTCAATTTTCGCGGCGTCGGGAAAAGCCAGGGACAACAGAGCGATGGACGCATGGAACCGCTCGATCTGGCGGGTGCCATCGACTACGCCCTGGCACAGCCCGGAGCGGACACGTCCAAAGTCTGCATCATCGGGCATGGCTTCGGCGCCTATATCGCGCTGCTATACGCGCCGTTTGACGCGCGTATTCGCACGGTTGTAGCCATCAGCCTGCCTATGTATCGCGTAGCCGGTGGGCTGCCCAAAGCCTTTGAACGCCCGAAACTTTTTGTGACGGGCGAATTTGATGAAATTTGTCCGCTGTTCAAGTTAGAACCATTCGTTGAGCAATTGAAAGGCCCAAAGGGTATTAAAGTGATCGTCGGGGCGCGCCACCTTATGCGCGATTATGAAGAAGCCGCTCTGACCACCATCATGAAATATATCAAAACATGGGCGGAAATGCCCGGAGTGTAGGGAAGCATGAATCCAAATAATCCTCTGATTGTCCAGAGTGATCGCACCATCTTGCTAGAAGTCGATCACCCGCTGCACGCTGAGGCGCGCGATGCGCTGGCCCAGTTCGCAGAGCTAGAAAAGTCCCCTGAACATATCCATACCTATCGTCTCTCGCCGCTTTCCCTGTGGAACGCTGCCGCAGGTGGTATGGACGCGCCTATGATCCTCGAATTGCTGGCGCGCTACAGCAAATACGATATCCCATCCAATATCATCGTCGAAATTCGCGAATACATCAGCCGCTACGGGCGTGTCAAGCTGGTGCGTAACGGCGACCTGCTGCTCCTCACTTCGAAAGATGTAGCGTTGATCGCGGAAA
>DAHVFL010000398.1 GCA_027316975.1 Chloroflexota bacterium
CTTATATACACTTGTAGTAAGATTCTCGCATATTATGATGGTAGAGGCCTGCTTCCCTTCTCCGCAGGCAAGTTCCGGCCATCGCGAAAAAGACCTCTACAAGGGAGAGAACATGGCAAAGAGTCTTCGTTGTTACATGTGTTCCGATCTCCATGCCGCTAACCGCACCTATCGCAAACTGCTCAACGCTATCAAGAACAATGTCTACGAGGCGCAGGTGGTGCTGATCGCGGGCGACCTCACCGGCAAGGCCATTGTTCCCATTATCGCGCAGGGCAACGGGCGTTTTACCGCCACCTTCCTTGATCGTGATTATGTGATCGAGACGGAGGCTGAACTGGCGAAACTGAAAAACACTATTTCCGATATCGGCTATTATCCCTATGTTACCGACCAGGACGAAGTAAACGCGCTACAAGGCGATCCGGTGCAGATGAGCGAGCTATTTCGCCGGCAGATGATCTCGCGCGTGGGCGAATGGGTGGGCCTGGCAGAAGAGCGTATCGGTAAAAGCGGCGTGCAGTTTTATATGATGCCGGGCAACGATGACGATAGCGGAGTGGACGAGATGATCGCGCGCTCCAGCTATGTGGTGAATCCGGTGGGCAAGACCATCAACCTGAACGAATTTCACGAGATGATTAGCTTCGATTATGCCAACCATACCCCCTGGCATACCCCGCGCGAATGGGACGAGGATGAGTATTACGAGCGCGTCAAAGCCAGCGCGAGCGGCTTGAAAAACGTGCATAACGCGGTGTTTATGATTCATGTTCCCCCTTTTGATAGTGGTTTAGATACCGCCCCGGAACTCGATAAGACTATGCGCCCGAAAGTCACCATGGGCGACGTTTTGCGTGTGCCGGTTGGCAGCACAGGTGTGCGCAGGGTGATTTCGGAGTTGCAGCCCCTGGTGTCGGTGCATGGACATGTACACGAGGCTGGTGGCCAGAGCAAAATTGGGCGCACCACCTGTTTTAACGCTGGAAGCGAGGCCAACCAGGGTATCCTGCGCGGCTTTGTCTTTGATCTTGGTAAGGACAAATTGGACCGGGCCTTCCGCGTCCAGGGTTAACCTGGGAGCAGGATACTTTGCGCCCTCATTTTCTGCTTTTTCACACCGGCGCAATGGCTCTCGCTCCTGTTTGAAAGGGGTTAAGCACTTATGGAAAAAGCTAGCACTCCCGGCGGCTTATTCGTGCGACAGGCGTCCGGCCTTGTGCGCGATGTAAGCATGGCGAACGCGCTCTTTTTCAACATCTCCGCCTTCGTGGGAACGGCTATCGGGTGGGCCGTCGCGTTCTACGCGCTCTACCCGGAATGGCAGGGACTGGGCATCTCGGCCTTCGCCTGGATGGCGCTGCTGACCGGCCTCTTCTGTTACTTCCTGGGTATGATCTTCGCCGCTCTGACCACCGCTATGCCGCGCAGCGGTGGCGACTACGTCTTCACGTCGCGCATCATCAGCCCGTTCCTGGGCTGGATTGAAAGCTGGACGCTGGTCGGTTCGGCTCTGACTATCATCGGTTTTGAAATCATCGTCGCGTCGCACAATGTGCAATTGACTGCCATCCTGCTGGGCGTGGCCTTCCCCGGCAGCGCCTTTGCCAACGCGCAGAACTGGTTTCAGGATAACACGAGCAGAGCCATCCTGGGTGTAATTATCCTGCTGGTGATCTTTGGCATCTCGATTTTGCGGACGCGCACCTTCCACAAGGTGGTGACGGGACTCACCATCTTCGCGATCATCTCGGTGGCAATCAGCTTCTTCGGCGCGCTCTTTATCTCTGAGAGCGCCATGAATAAGGCTCTGCCCGTGCTCGGCACCTCTGCTAGCGCGATAATGAGCACGGCTACTAAAGCGGGTTTTTCGCTTGGTTCGCCCGACTTTTCCTTCAACCCAGGTTTGATCGGACTGGCCGGCCTCATCAGTGTGGTGCTGTTCCAGTTCATCGGCTTCCAGTTCTCCTCGTATATCGCTGGCGAGGTGAAAGGCAATGTTCATCGTACCGTCATGTTCGCCGTAATCGGCGCGTTGATCTTCGCGGTGTTCATGAACTCGCTGTACCAGGATGTGCTGGGCAATCATTTCGGTTTCCGGCTGACTAATGCCTGGGGCTACCTCTACTGGAATGGCGCGGGCGCGCCGCTCAACGGGCAGCCGCCTTTCACGCCCGTCATGGCAACAGCGGTTTACCCTGGCGCGTGGCCGCTGTGGTTCATCGTCTCCATTGGCAACACTGTGTTGAACGTCTTGCTTTGCCCCGTGTATGCCGTATTCCTGTCGCGTATCGTGCTGGCCTGGTCGCTTGACCGTCAGGTGCCTGAATGGTTCAGCGTGGTCAATGAGCGTACCAACGCTCCTCTGCGTGTTATCGTACTGGCGGTATTAGTTGGCGCTGTGTTCTACTTGCTGACATTCTTTAACTTCTCGCTGGCGAGTACGACATTCTTTGGTGTGCTGCTGGCAGGCCTCACCTGGATCATGCCGGGGCTAAACGCCATTCTGGTACGCTGGCGGCGGCCAGACCTCTTTCAACTCACCGGTAATACGAAAAACTTCCTGGGATTGCCTCGACTCGTGTGGTTCGGCATTCTCTGGCTGATCTTCATTATTCCGGTATACCTGGCTGCCTTCGTCTATCCAGTGGTGCAGGGTTTCCAGAAGCAGGGTGGTGCGTACCTGTCACTTTCCAGCGCGAATACCAGCGGCATCGGTTGGGCGCTGGTTTTCATCGTCATCGGTATTATCATCTACTTCGTGATGCGCGCGGTTAATGCCAGTCGCGGCATCAACGTCAAGATGATCTACCAGGAACTCCCGCCCGACTAGCGCATGGAGAGCAACGCAACGCAACGAAAGAGCAGGCCGCGCGGCCTGCTCTTTCGTTGCGTTGCGTTGCTTCTTTTGAATTGTTATGATTTCAAGCGCATCTCGGGGTGTCCATTGGCCCTCTTGCCAAAATCGAACACGGTATGATATTGCCGGATCAAATCGGACAGGTCCGCAGCATAATCGGCGGCTTTAAAGTCGGGGTAGAGCTGCCTGAGTGATAGGCCCAATCTTGAAAGCAAGACCCACTCGCCCGCTTTTTCATGTACGGCGTCGATATATGCACTGGTGAGTATGGTAATCACTGTCTGCGACGATTTCTTTAGCGGGTGCGCGCTGAGTGCGGCGACTGGCTGCTGCGCAGGAGAGGACGGATGCGGTTGATTTCCATTGGATGGCTCATTTGAGGGATGTATTGGCGTCAGAGAGCGTGGAGTAGGTTGGAATGCTGAATTGTGCAGTAGGGGCGCATTTTGCGATGGAAGCGATGGAGAAACGGCATCCACCAACGAATCGGTATATACAAAGCTGGTGCAGGCCGTGGTCAGCGTTTTCGGCGTCTTCTTCTCTCCAACGCCCAGCACCCGGCATTTCAGTTCCCGCAATCGACGCGCGAGCGGCGTGAAATCGCTATCGCTGGTGACAATACAGAAACGATTGCATGTGCCTTCAACCGCTAATTCAATCGCATCGACCGCCAGGGCAATATCAGCGGTGTTTTTAGTAGGGGTAGGTTTGGTAAGATGGATTTGCTCCAATTCCAGGCGCAGGCAGGTATCGTTCCATTTATTGTTGGTATTATTGAACAGGTTGCAATTGCCGTACACTCGCTTGATAGTCACCTCTCCCAATTTCTTTGCCTCATCCAGGGCGCGTTCTATGATGTGTTCTATCTGGGACGAGGAGATGTTTTCAGCATCGACTAGAAATGCTACAGTAGCGGAGTTGGTAGCCTGAACCGGCATTTCGCCCCGTTTCTTAGTCCATCGATGGGAACGAAACCATGAGAGGAGCGCGCGTGAACTTTCGATCATCAATAAACAGACCCCCACATAGGCGAGAGTTGAGCGGGCGCGCTGGAATAACGAGGGTGTATCGTCCATGAATGCTCTCTCTTCCTCTTCTTATTTGGATACTAAGAAGGATCAGCATATTTCTGAATTTGATATGGCTCACATATCTTCCTGGATACATAAAATGCAGAAAAATCATCGAATAGTGGCAAGTATATGGAAAAATCCAGTAAAGAAAAGACACTATTACAATAAATTTCGCTGTTCTATGCTTCTCTAACATATATACGTCTTGACAAGCTCATAGGTTGCAGGTATATTCATAATATGCCGGATATTACATGCATATCGGTATACCATTTTATAAAACGATGGTTTAGTCGTCTACTGGAGTAATACACCGGTTTGAAGGACGATAGTCCTTGACGAAAGCATAAAAAGAGAAATGCGA
>DAHVFL010000399.1 GCA_027316975.1 Chloroflexota bacterium
GAGAAAGCATGGAAAATCTACGGTGGACCTCAGTCTATCGACGAGAAGACGCCGTCCTTACCCTCCATAAGACACTCAACGAAAATGATGTGCTGCAATCGCCACTGTTGCAGGGGTTTAGCTGTAGAGTAGGGCAATTGTTTACCAGCGCCTTTTAAGCATCTTATTGTTCCTGCTCGTCCGGATTCGCTATTTCTATCAAGAGATCGCTTGTTGCCTTCCTCAACCTCTTGTTTGCATCCTCCAGATCAAGCACGGCCTTCACAAAGCGGTCATATATCCGCCTGAACAGGTAAAACATAATGACCAGGGTAGCGATCCACCAGATAGTCTCAATGACCATCTTAAGGATAAAAGGAAGACTGTTGCTCACGGGGGAAACGAACAGGAGTGATTGCACGATAATCCAACCAATCAGAGCAATGAGTTGGACCGTGAGGAATGATGAGATGCGATTTGCGCGCGCGCGCATGTCTGGCACTTGTTGCACTTGCAGTTCCATGGAAGAATACCCTCCTCTCAAACGAGAAAACACACATTACACATTTTGCCAGGGTACTGTAGACCTCTTGCATAAGGTCGAAGACACGGATGCGACAGGAAGAACCTCACCAGTATATCACACGTTTTGCTACTTTGCAGGAGAAGCAGTAGGAGTGGGCGATAGCGGCTCAAACAACATCAGCCCCTGGAATTCGGCTGCGAGACGGGACGTAGTTGATCAGAATATGGTTTTCATAGATGTTTTATACAGTGAGGGAATTGGCTCGCTAGAGAGGAGACGGTGAGAGGTATGGCTTGAGTTCACAAAATTTGGGGAACTTGTTCATATATGAACCTGAGTATTTTCTATTTCAGGAAGAGACGGGTCCACTACTCGCAGTTTCATCAGAAGCATAGGCCGTTTCAGCAGTTAGACGCAGCATTAAAAACAAATCTTTCAATGCCTGACGAACAGCACTATCAGGTTCCTCAAGTAGAAGGCGTTGGTATGAATCTAAAAATTGCAAACGTATGCGATGAAAGAGATGCAAAAAGTGACGAAGAAATCCCAGGCAATCTAAAACCACAAACTCAATACCCCCTGCTTGAGTATATAAACTGGCAGCATAGATTTTTATCTGCTCTTCTATTTCATCTGTGGTAATAATGATGAAGTTATCAATCTTTCTATGCTGCTTACTTCGATTTATTTTCAGAAGTGCAATATCCAGATCATTCTGCGTAACCCGTTTTGCCTTCATCTCGTATACTGTCACTACCTCATCATCATCAATCAACGTAATATGCACATCACCCAGTGACTGAGTCTGCTTATCAGCAGCGTTATGTCCCTCAAGAGGCAGTATTCTTTCACCTAAAAAATCTTTTGTTGCCTCATACGTTGCTGCGACTACGAGAACAGGCAAACGGCTTGCATTTGCGCTTCTTAAATGCTGCTCGATAATCGTTACGATATCTTCTGAAGATAAAGGTAAGGCTCCCGTAGCCGATTTTAAATCAGCAAGCAGGCTATTCCTTATCGCAAGCTGCTCATCCTTCATAATTAAGAGCCGCCTGACTGTTTCTGCTAAGAGATCTTCAGCAGATATCCTACCCTCAGAAACATCTGTGAGCAATTGAAGTGTCGCTTTGAAAACCAGAGGAGGACGCCCGACCATGTTAAGATCAGGTGTCAGGGTAATGTTTCTATTTCGGAAAGCGGGAGTAAGAAATGCCGTTGTTGGATTGCATGGCAACTGATGTTCAATAATGAATGGCTGTACATATCTCTCATCGTAACTACGACCCGCAAAAGCGTCGGAGTCCCCAATTTCTGTATATGGCTTACGGATATCTACTTCGGGATGAGAGCTTTTGGCTAAAGAACATGCCAGTAAAACCCTGACACAGGCGCGATTGGTAGCTGACCGGCTCACAGTTTCAATATGTTCAGCGATATCAGAAATAGTTACAATTGGTCTGGTTACATCGCTAGAAACTCGTTCGTAGGCTGATCGAAGAATGTCTGCTGGGCTGCTTTCCATTGCGCTTCTCCCTCAAGTTCATAATTCACCCAGAGTACCTCTGTTCGTAGTTGCTTAGAAGTGTGGCAATTCTTAGGATCAGCCTGAATATATTGCCAGTCGGGATATAATTCAAACATTAAGTCACAATGATATCCTGATAACGCTACCTTGCCTCGCACATTGTGAAGAACATGCGCCAGTTCTCGATGCTGCTCATCTGTCATTTCATAACTATATGCCTGATCGTCTCCGCGAGAGCCATGCGCATAAGGGGGGTCACAATAAAAAAACGTTTCTTCACTGTCGTAACGCTTGATTACATCAATGGCGGGGGCATTTTCTATCTGAACACGTAGAAGTCTTTGCACAATCTCGGAAAGACCTTCAACGCTTCCTAACCATCGTGAGACAGCGCCACCCATACCGGCACGGCTCGTTAATAAACAATTTGCCCATCTACCCGAACTTGCAGTTTGCGCCAATCCGCTTCTTACTTGCCTGGCTCGCACAAAAAAGCGCCTGGCTCTTTCTAAGTCTGCAATATCTTGTGCTGGTTGAGAAATAGCAAGTTCAAACTCTTCGCGAGAGAATGGGGTTAAGCCTATGGCCTGGATCAAGGCTTCTTGTTCTTCACGTAACACACGAAAGAAATTCACAACTTCACTGTCGATATCGTTGTAGGTTTCTACAGGTGAGGGTTCCCTGTTGAGTAGAACTGCTGCCGAACCTCCGAAGGGTTCACAATAATGTGTCGTTTGAGGTAGTAGAGGTAAAAGCCAGTTGAGATGGCTAAACTTCCCACCATACCAGCCAAAGGCTATTAGCTTACCCATTTACTCCGTATCCTTTCCTGATCTAATCACAGAGTATAACACATGAAAGTTCTTTCGGATGGTTTAGTAACTGGATATCCTATTTCACAAAACGAATACCCCGGCTCTCTATTAGCAAAACGAGAGCCGGGGAATTTTTCATCTTGATACCTGAAACCTATTACAGTGATCCACGCTCATGGCAATCGCCAACCCCTAATCCCACGTTCCCACCTTCACGTATCCCTTGAGCAGCGCGCGGGCAATGATGAAGTGCTGGATTTCATCGGTGCCTTCGTAGATGCGGGTGACGCGCAGGTCGCGGTACCAGCGTTCGATGGGCATTTCGCGGGTGTAGCCCATGCCTCCATGAATCTGCATGACGCGGTCAACCACGCGGTTCGCCATGCCTGCGCCGTAGAGTTTGGCCATGCTGGCCTCGTGGCGGTTATCCAGGCGCTGATCGACCTTCCAGGCGGCGTGCAGGGCCAGCCATTTGGTGGCCTGAATCTCGACGGCGGAATCGGCGATCATCCACTGGATGGCCTGGCGGTCGGCGATGGGCTGACCGAAGGTGACACGCTGTTTGGAGTAGTCGAGCGCCATTTGCAGCAGGCGTTCCGCCGTGCCGGCGCAGCGCGAGGCGATCAGCCAGCGACCCTGGCCGATCCACTGCATACCGAGCGAGAAGCCCATGCCGACCTCGCCCAGCACGTGGTCTTCCGGCACGCGCACATTCTCGAAGAAAAGTTCGGCGGGCGACCAGCCGCCCATAGTATGCACGGGGCGCGAGGTCCAGCCCATTTCGCGGTCAACCAGGAAGCAGGTGACGCCACCGTTCTGCGGCGGCTTCGCGCGGTCGGTCACGGCGAAGACCATGGCGAAATCGGCCTCGTTGCCGCCGGTGATGAAGACCTTTTGCCCGTTGAGCACCCAGTGTTTGCCGTCCTTCACAGCCGTAGCGCGAATGGCAGAGGGGTCAGAACCCGCGCCCGGCTCCGTGAGGGCGAAACAGGAATGGCGCGTGCCCTCGATAGTGGGAATCAAATACTCTTTTTTCTGCCACTCGTTGCCATGATAGAGGATATTATCCGCGTTACCGCCAAAGGTGAATGGTACCAGCGTGCGGCCCATTTCGATGGCGATCAGGGCCGACATGACCGCTCCCAGGTTTGCACCGCCGTATTCTTCAGGCGTATTGATGCCCCAGAAGCCCAGTTCCTTCGCCTTCATCTGCAATTCGTGATAGAGTCCGGGTTCGATGCCGGTGGAATATTTGCCTTCGTTCTGCATGACCTCATTTTCCAGAGGCATCAGCTCGCGCTCTACGAAACGCCTTACGGTGTCCTGGACCATCTTTTGCTCGTCGGTGAGGGTGAAATCCACAGTTACCTCCTTCTGGGGTACAACAATGTGTCAAGGGCAGCTCTCAGGAA
>DAHVFL010000039.1 GCA_027316975.1 Chloroflexota bacterium
GGTCTACTCCCCAACAGGGGGTAGGCTACTCCGTATTGCTCTCCTTTTGTCTCCCTCAACGCCTCCCAGGATCAGTGAATTTGGCGGTTCTTTTTATCACATTCGAGTGAGAAGGACTGCCAGTAGCTAAAACCGAGGGAAGTTAATGAGTGTAAAGACGACTATTCAAGAAAGACTGGCACCGGACAACCACAGGGTAGCGCCAGTTGACGGGTCGGGCCGCTCGCGAGCGCCCGGCGTACCACGCGGGCAGGCAACGCAGGCCGTAATGCAGCGCGTGCTGTTGATTGTTCCACCTATCCTTCTGGCCCTGTTCCTGCTGGTGGCCTGGTTCGTGAGCACCTCTTTCGGGCATATCAACAGGCTGTACTTACCCGCGCCCGGCGATGTTTTTTCCACGTTTATCGTCGGTATGGGGTCGGGCTTGTTTCTCAGCAATGCGCTGGTAACAATCGAAGAAAGCCTGCTGGGATTTGCGCTGGCGCTGCTGATAGCCTTACCTCTGGGGTACGGCATTGCCAGATCGCGCCTCATTGCCGCCACTGTCCAACCGTACCTCGCTGCGGGGCAAGCTATCCCGGCCATTGTGATCTTTCCACTGCTGGTCCTATGGTTCAGCTATGGTCTGGTGCCCATTGTCATTCTGTGTACGCTGGTGGTCTTGTTCCCGATGGTGATTACCATTGCCTTTGGTTTCCAGACCATTGACAACAGCCTGGTGGATGCTGCGCGCGTTGAGGGCGCTTCGGGCAGGTCGATGTTTGCCAGTATCGAATTTCCGCTGGCGCTGCCCGCTATCCTGGCATCCATACGCACTGGCCTCACACTTTCCATTGTGGGAGCCATCGTTGGCGAATTTATCAGCCAGGGAGATAATGGGCTTGGCTCGTTGGTACTCTCGGCGGGGAACCAGTACGATAGCGCGTTGTTGTTCGCGACCCTGTTTGTCCTGGCTCTCCTGGCAACGTTGTATTACGGCTTTGCATGGTCACTGACAAAACTGGCGAACAGCATTTACTAGCTCACACACTCAGGATATGGAGAGAAATACCGATGCATACTCGTCATCGTTTACCCTTTTTTGCGTCCCTGTTCATGCTGGTGGCCCTGTTGTCATTCAATCTGGTCGCCTGCGGGAGTTCGACTCCAACAACGACCGGGGGGAGTACCACGACCCCGACGCCCACGCCGGGCAAGTTGACCGATGTATCCATCGCCTTTGGCTACATCCCGGATATTCAATTCTCGCCCTTCTATGTCGCGCAGAGCAAAGGCTATTACAAGGCGGCTGGCCTGAATGTGACCTTCCATCATGGTTTTGTGAACGACCTGATCGGTTCGCTTGTGCTTGGTCATGACACCTTTGTTTTCGCCACCGGTGACGAAGAACTGGTAGCGCGCAGCAAGAACCTGCCGGTGGTCAACGTGGCTACCATCTACCAACGCTACCCCGTCAGCCTGATTGTGCCGGCTAACTCACCTATTCGCACCCTGGCCGACCTCAAAGGTCGTACCATTGGAGAGCCTGGGCAGTTTGGCGCAACCTATGTTGGGCTGCTGGCCTTGCTAAACTCCGCGCGCCTCTCATTTTCCGATGTGCGTGTTTCGTCCATCGGCTTCACCCAGGTAACTGCTTTGCTGGCGCGCCGCTTCGACGCCGTAGTTGGCTACTCCAATAACGAACCTCTGCAATTGCAAAAGCAAGGATTGGCCGTGCGCACCTTTAACGTTTCTGACTATCAACCCCTGGTTTCCAACGGTCTGATTACCACCGAGGATACCCTGCGTAACTCGCCGCGGGTGGTCAAAGCCTTCGTCAAGGCCACTCTGCAAGGTTTGCGCGATGTAATCGCCAATCCGGCCGCAGCCATTTCGACCAGCCAGAGCTATATTCCTGGATTGAACGTGGCGAACGCAACGGCGGTGTTGCAGGCCACTATTCCCATCTGGCAGGGAAACGGACAGAACCCGCCTGGTTTTAACGATAGCTCGACCTGGCAATCGATGACGCAATTCCTGGTTGCCATGAAGATCATCCCGCCCGTAGCGGACCTTACGCAAGCCTATACCAACGCGGAACTGCCATAAGCGGTGTCCTGTCAACCCTCGCTTCGTTCTGGATCTCTAGCCTTCCGGGTGAAAAATAGCGTGATTGTAGGGACGCGATTCATCGCGTCCGCCCCAGATCAGCGCTCGCACGGAGCGGACGCGATGAATCGCGTCCCTACAATCACCTGGAAGGATAGAGAGTCTTCGTTCTGTCATCCTGAGCGAAGCGAAGGATCACCATCGCCAGGCCTTCCCGCCAATCATGACTCATTTCCGCAGCCGACCCTTGTCCCAGGTCCCAAATGTCCCAATGTGTGCGCATTCCCTTCACCCGGTCGGCAAACATCATGAGAGGGTTGGTATTTGAAACCGACTCAGCCGTAATGTATCATGAAGGCAGAAATGATCTTTAGGCACATCGGCGATTTTATCATTTCGCTGATTATCCTGCTGTACCTGCTGCTGGATCGCAATGTGCGAGCCGCTTTCCGCACCTGATGGCTGGTCTACAGTAGTAATTGCAGGTTGCTCGATACTGCCTGGATAGGAAGTTGCTGCAACACCTTGCTCAGAAACGTATCCTGGATTACCAACGTATGGTATAGTAGTAAAGTTGACAGCGATGTGTGAAGCGAATAAAGAGACTTACCTCCTACGAAAACACGGCCACCCTCCCGAAAAGGGCAACGAGCGAACGAATTATGCTACCAGGAGATGATGAAACGGTCGCCACCAGGCGAACTACAAATCAGGGATGGCGCTGGTTCAAACCTATACGCTGCTCAATCTGTACCGGTTTTATCTGGTTGCGTCCTGTTGCCTTCGGTGAGCCTGTTGGTGCGCCAGAGCCGCCCCAGGAATGGGTTCTCTGTAAACCCTGTTACAAAAAGCTTCTTCTGGAAATGCGTCGCTCCTCATTACTTTCGCCCTTGCGACTGCGGGTTGCAATCGGACTTGTTGCTGCCGAACGATCTCCCAATACGTATCATATGCGCGAACAAATGGCATTCCAGCGAGAATTTACCTGGTTCGTGTGGTTTTTGATCCTTTTTGGCCTCTTTCATCTCGTCATTTTTGCTATTCTGTTGGCGGTACCAAAATAAAACATTTCTCGATTATACCTTCTATCCGCGCTCGACATTTGCTGCCTCCTCTACTTGCTTGATTTAAGGGATCGTTTTGAGTATTTTTATGAGGACTTTCGTGAATATCTCACCTCATACCCCTTGATTTTTTTCCAAAAGTATTTTACAGTGTAAGCAGAGCCTGAATATCTCCCAAAAACCCCTCACAGAGCGGAGCGTTAGGCTTTAGCTATCCATCAAGTTCACTTCATAACGGCGGCGTAAGTCTAATCGATCTGTGAGACACTAGCCAGCCGACTCGAGAAAGGAGAAACCCGCACACACAAATAGAGGAAGCAAGTAAAGAAATCTTAAGACACGCCAGGGTCTTTCTCAAAAAAAAGAATAGAGTAGATGTCCATATTTTGAAAAAAAGAACAAGACATCCGACTCGTACAATGCATGGAACCCTACCCAGGCTGGTAGAAGGTAGATGAGCGCACCTTCTAGTTTTTCCGCTTTCAAACTACAGACGAAGGAGAACTGCATTGAGACGGCATTCTTCAGGTTTTTATATCGGCATCGTCATGTCGATTATTTTGGGTTTTGGTACAGCAGCCGGTATTGCTCCGGGTCTTCGATCGCTATCGGGACCTGGCTACAACCCTGATGTATATCAGGCAACCAGACCAGGCCCGAACAGCTTCATCACAGTCATCATCAAGAATTACGTTCCTACATCCATAACTATTAACGGCAATCAGTACCCGCCGCCCAACGTCATCTCCTTCCAGTTCCGTACCGGGCCTTCTGGTACCTACATATGGCGCTGCTACGACCCATGTAGAGATCAACTGGGCCGCAATGCCCCTTTTGGTTTTAGCGGGCTGATGTCTACTACCGGGTACAAGGCGGGAACAATAACCGTCGCCAGTTATGAAGGGAGGGTATGATGTCCGAAACCAATATCGATGGAAACACCGGCGGTGTTTCACCGGCGCGAAAAGAGCCAAACCATCTTCGTCGTGCCATCATTCTCTGGGTCGTGCTTTCCGTTATCGGGATGGTGATCGTCGTTATTATCAGCCCGTTTGTACTCCCGCCGGGTGCGAGCGATCTCGGCAACACTGATAACTCCTCGCTTACATTATTAACTGTCCTGGCTGTGCCGGTGTCCATGTTCGTCTTTGTTTTTCTCCTCTACAGTTTGTTCGTCTTCAGGGTGAAGGACAAGCCTACCGAGGACGCTGTCCCCTTGAAACCCCGGCCATCCCTCCAAATTGGGTGGATGGCCATCACAGGCGTGCTTTGTCTGTTTCTTGTGATCTACGGCCTCTTTGCCTTCTACCAGGAATCCTCCGCCGCCTCCACAAACACCCTTATTGTCAAAGTAACCGCGCAACAATGGCAGTGGACATTTGAGTATCCACAGAGTGGTGCAACCAGCCGGGGTTCTCAAGTGATTGAATTGCCGGTGAATCGTCCGGTACAATTCTATGTTACTTCAGATGACGTGTTGCACGGCTTTGCTATCCGCGCCCTGGGCGTGCGTGCCGATGCAAACCCAGGAGAAGTGACCAATACGGCAATTGTAACACCAACAGTGATTGGATCATATGCCGTGCAATGTGTAGAATTGTGCGGACTCTTTCATTCCTACATGTGGGAGCAAGTGAAAGTGGTCAGTGTAGCAGATTTCAATTTCTGGATAACAAGCCAGGGAGGACGCCCATGACACAGGTTAGTGTGACTACTGAAGTCAAACGCCCGGGTATCATACACCGACTTTTTCCGAGTGTTGTTTCCGGGATTCTACTCGGCATTGTAGGCGCTGTTGTATTTAATGTCATCACAAACGCTATAACGCAGGACAACAACCAGGATGCGACAGTAGTGTTTTCCTACGTCGGCTGGATATTGTTCTTCTTCGTAGGAATTGGAGCGTTCAATGGTGTATGGAAGTGGGGCTTCGGGCGCGCCGAAGCAACGACTGCCGAAGAACTGGAGCTGGCAGGCAAAGACCAGGGACTCTGGCGCTACTTCCGCTACACTACCGACCACAAAGTCGTCGGTATGCAATACCTGGCAACAACGCTTTTTCTCTTTTTCTTAGGCTCGCTGGGGGCCTTCATGATCCGGCTGGAGCAATCGCAGCCCGGTGCGCTTTTTTTTAACCCCTCCACCTACAATACCATTGTGGGTATGCACGGCATTTTGATGATCGTTGCGTCGATCATCATGATCAGCGGTCCTTTCGGCAACTTTGTGCTGCCCATCATGATTGGTGCGCGTGATATGGCCTTTCCCCGGCTCAACGCGCTAAGCTACTGGCTGATTTTCTCCATCATTCCTGTCTTCTTTTCCACCATATTCCTGGGTGGATTCCAGACGGGCTGGACTGGGTACGCGCCTCTTTCTGTCCAGACTTTGACGCCGGGCATGGATGCCTATAGCATCACTATTATCGTCTTTGCTGTATCCACCACCCTTGCGGCGCTGAATATCATCACCACGGTCATGGTGTTACGCACGAGAGGTATGACCTGGGGGCGTCTCCCCATATTCGTCTGGGGCGTAATACTCTCAGTCCTTCTTGGCCTGACTGCCTTCCCCACCTTTCTGATGTCTCAGGTGATGGTCTTGATGGATCGCGTCTTCCAGACCTCCTTCTTTATTGCCGCCTATGGCGGGAATAACTGGCTGTACGAGCACCTGTTCTGGTTTATGGGACACCCGGAGGTGTACGTCATTGCCCTACCCTCGATGGCAGTGGCTGCTGAGATAACCTCCGTTTTTAGCCGTAAGACTGTCTATGGCCGGCGCATGTTGCTTGGCAGCCTGATAACTATTTGTATACTGAGCGTGGTCGTCTGGGGACATCACCTCTATACGAGCGGGTCTGCCACGGCCCTGAATGCCGCGTATATGCTCGACACAGAATTGATTTCCATTCCCACCGGTTTCTTCTTCCTGGCTCTGATCGGCACGTTCTGGCGTGGTAAGGTCTGGGTTACGGTTCCGGTGCTGTTTATAGCTGGAATGTTGGTAAACTTCGTCATTGGAGGCATCACCGGTATCTACCTGGCCGATCTCCCAACAGATGAAATTTTACATGGCGGTATGTTTGTCACCGCGCACTTCCATTTCACTCTCGTTGGCAGCATGGTTTTCGGGTTTTTCGCCGCCTTTTATTACTGGTTCCCGAAAATGGTGGGGAAACGCCTCAATCCTCGACTCGGTACGCTTCACTTCTGGCTGTTTATGATCGGCTTTAACGGGACGTTCTTATCGCTATTCTTCGCGGGTTTGCAAGGTGAACCCCGCTGGTCGGCTAATGTAGCGCCCCCGTTTGCAACTGCGAATCTTATCGCCAGCCTGTTCGCTATCCTGATCGCGGCCTCGGTGTTTGTCACTATCTACAATGTGATTATCACACTGAGGAGCGGAGAGCGTGCCGACGCTAACGAGTGGGGCGGCAAGACGCTTGAGTGGAGCGTTCCAACACCCGTTCCACTGGAGAATTTTGAACACCTGCCCGTAGTGACCTCAACTCCTTACGACTACGGAACTCCCGAACCGCATCCATCCGATGCGGAGGGAGCCTTAGAACCAGCGCCTTTGCTGCCACAAGAAGAGAGTTGATAGAGCTATAGGAGACAAACGATGAGCACAACCCTGGAGCACACGCACGAAGAGCATACGCATGAACTCGCGCCACACATTCGTATTGGGAGAGCGCGAGCAGGCGTACTCATGTTAATCCTGTCGGATACCATGTCTATACTTGCCATCCTGGCCGCAGGTGGCTATCTGAACGCCCTCAATACAGAGAACGCATTCAGAGCTTCTGGAGATCATGCCGCCGGTTTCGTGCCGGGTCTGTTGTTAGCCATTGCTCTCGTGGTGAGTGGGCTTGGCTACTACTTATGGGCGCGAACCACGCGCAAGAACGGTGGGAACGGTCTACCGCTCTTCTTCATTCTTTCTCTGGTGTTCATGCTGGTGGCGCTGGTGGGGCAAACCTGGGTCAGCTTGACACTGAACCGGGATTATGTTAGCCCGTACTCTGCCTATGAAAGCGTGATTACACTTATCTCATGGTTTACAGCCGTTCACCTCCTATTAGCAGTGATTATTGGCGTGCTGCTTTTGGGACGGATTACGCGCAACAGGGTGAAAGTGGTCGGGCTGAATTACGTCCCAGAGGTTGTTGGCTACTGGTGGTTCTACACGATCATAGGTAGCATACTTCTCTGGCTGTTCAGCCTGGTGATTTAATGCGCGCTGCTGGTAACGATGAGGTGCAGCAATGAACATTTGGGCGAATGCCGGTGGGTGGCCTGTTCCACCCATCGTGCTGCCTGGATGCCTTGTTGCAGAAATTCTGTACTTCCGTGGATCATATGTACTCTCATGGGTACATATGATCCAGCATCTATTCTTGCTGGTTATCATCGCCCCATTGCTTGTAGCCTCGGCCCCGCTGCTTCCGTTGTGGCATGGATTGCCAGATCGGGTTAGATTGCACTAATAGTCAGGAGTCATCCTATGACCTTCATCCGCCGCGTAGCATGGGTAGCCACCGTCGTCACCTTTTTTTTAATCGCGCTCGGTGGCACAGTGCTTGCCACCGGTTCTGGCCTGAGTTGTCCCGATTGGCCGTTTTGCTACGGCCAGGCCTACTACTCAGGCACGTATCGTGTTTTCCTTGAGCAGTTCCATCGCTTTACCGCCGCCACAGTCAGCATCTTAATCGTGCTGTTGGTTATCGGCATTATCATGTGGGCGCGTAAAGATCGCACATTGCTCATCCTGGCGATTGCTGCTCCCGTGCTGCTCGCCATCCAGATTGTGCTGGGAGGGCTGACAGTTCTCTGGAAGTTGCCTCCGCAGATCATCACGGCTCACCTGGGCACCGCGCTTGCCATTCTTGCTGTCGTAATCACCATCGCTGTGCTGAGCGGCAAGTCCGCGCAAAGTAGAGAGCTTCCCGCGAAAACGCGCAAGTTCGCGCAACTGGCAATTACCAATGCGCTTCTCGTCTATATCCTGATGCTGTTCGGTTCGTATGTAACCGGCAGCAGCGCTGCGCTGGCCTGCCCCGGCTGGCCGTTCTGCACACCGGCCTCGTGGGCCGTGAACAATCACCTGGCGAGCATCAATATCCTGCACCGCGTATTTGCCGTATTTGTTGGCCTTGTGACGCTCTGGACCGTAATTGCGGCGCTACGCCGCTGGCATACCGCGCGCGGGCAGGCCATCGTCGGGCTGGTAGGCGGCATCCTCTTTATCTGGCAGGCGATTGTGGGCGGCTTGATCGTACTGCTCAAAGAACCGGCCTTCGTCGCTGGCTTGCATCTCGCCCTCGCCGCCGCTGTCTGGGGAACGCTGGTGTTACTGGCCGCGCTCTCCACCCGGCAGCTACACGCTGCCCCGGCACAGCAAGAGATTGAGAAGATGGAGCAGGCCGAAGCCGACGCTACAAAAGAGGTCGGCGTTGTGCGTCAGACCATCTCCAACTACATTGATTTGATGAAGCCACATGTGACGGTACTGCTGCTCGGCGTGACGCTGGCAGCTATGGCAATTGCTGAGCAGGGTTTGCCCCCGCTGGCACTGATCATCCCCACGCTGCTGGGCGGCGCCATGGCAGCGGGCAGCGCGAATTGCATCAACTGCTATATCGACCGCGACATCGACCAGATCATGGGGCGCACGCAACGCCGCTCGCTGCCCTCCGGGCGCGTGGAACCGCGACAGGCCTTGATTTTTGGCATCATCCTTGGCATAGTCTCGTTTATCGTACTCTTTGCCTTCGTCAACCTGCTCAGCGCGGTGCTGGCCTTTTCCGCCATTCTCTTCTACGTCTTCGTGTACACGCTGGGTCTCAAGCGCACCTCGACGCAGAATATCGTCATCGGCGGCGCTGCCGGTGCGGTGCCGGTACTGGTGGGCTGGGCAGCCGTCACCAATAGCCTGAGCCTGCCGCCGGTCATGTTCTTCGCCATCATCTTCTTCTGGACGCCGCCGCACTTCTGGGCGCTATCGCTGCTGATTCAGAAAGATTATGAGAAGGCAGGCATTCCCATGCTTCCAGTGGTTAAGGGCGAGGCCGTGACACGGCAGCAAATCCTGCTTTACTCGGTACTCTTGTTGGCGCTCACCTTCTCGCTCTTCATTCTGGGCATCATGGGTTACTTCTACCTGGCCGGAGCCTTGTTGCTCGGTGGCGGGTTGGTCTACCTGGCGATACGCCTGTGGCTCGATCAAACCAAAAAGTGGGCGCGCACGCTTTTCTGGTACTCGAACATGTACCTGGCCGCCATCTTCGCTCTCATGGTACTGGATAGAGTTATCCATTGACGTATCTGCTATACTGAGCGAAGAAAGAAAAAAGGTGACAGCATGACTACAATTTCAATACATATCATGTCTATGGCAATGCGAAGCCGCGCTAACCCATGCGGAGTGTTGCCTGTGTCTTCTGCCATCTGATACGATCCAGGAAGAACATGGAGGGCCACCCCAAATGGGGCGACCCTCCATTTTATATCTGTTGAACATTTGTTACCAGGTGATGAAGGAGCAATATCAATGACAAATGTGAACCCGTCCGGTTTCTCTGACACCCAACCGCCCTGGTATGTGACAACGGCCATCCCCTACGTCAACGGGAAACCGCATATTGGCTTCGCGCAGGAAATCATTCTGACCGATGCGCTGGCCCGCTATCACCGGCTCAAAGGTGATGATGTCTGGTTTTTGACCGGCACCGACGAAAATGCCTTCAAAAACGTGCAGTCCGCCGGGCAAGAAGGCATCCCAACCCGCGAACTGGTAGAGAGAAACGCAACGCTTTTCTATAACCTGCGCACCGTCTTGAACCTCTCTTTCAATGATTTCATTCGCACCAGCGCCCAACCGCGTCACCGCGAGGGAGTAGAGAAGTTGTGGAGGGCCTGTTACGAGAACGGCGACATCTATAAACGCCCCTATAGCGGGTTGTATTGCTTCGGTTGCGAACAGTTCTATACCGAAAGCGAGTTGGTCAATGGCCTGTGTCCCGAACACCTGACCGCGCCTACCTTGATAGAAGAAGAAAACTACTTTTTTCGCCTTTCGCGCTACGCCGATCGTTTGCAAGAACTCATAGAATCTGACCAGTTGCAAATCCTGCCTCAGAAACGAAAGAACGAGGTGCTCAGTTTTATTCGTGGCGGCCTGAAGGATTTCAGCATCTCGCGTTCGCAGGCGCGCGCTCATGGCTGGGGCATACCCGTACCCGGTGACGCGGAGCAGGTGATCTACGTCTGGTACGATGCCCTGGGCAACTACATCACCGCTCTCGGCTACGCCGGTGACGCTCCTGCCTACCAGCGTTACTGGACAAATAACCCCCACAGAGTGCATGTGATCGGCAAGGGAGTTATCCGCTTCCACGCCGTCTACTGGCCCGCCATGCTGCTCTCGGCTCATGTGCCGCTGCCCACGAGTATCCTTGTGCATGACTACGTGATGCTCAATGGAGGCAAGATCAGTAAATCGCTGGGCAATACGGTTGATCCGGTGGAAGTGGTCGAGCGCTTCGGCACGGATGCCCTGCGTTACTACCTGCTGCGCGAGATACCAACCACCGAAGATGGCGATTTCACCTTTGAACGATTTATGCATGCCTACAATAGCGATCTTGCCGACCAGCTCGGCAACCTGCTCAACCGCGTCGTCAGCATGGTCGGTCGCTATTATGATGGTATTGTACCCGCTCCCGGTCCTCTGGAGGAAGTTGATCGGGGCCTGGTTGAGACGGCTGCAAGCCTGCGCGGACGGATAGATGCATCCTTGCCCCGCTTTGCTCTCGACGAAGCATTGGATGCCATCTGGAACCTCATAGGCGCGGCGAACAAGTACGTGGCCGATGTCGAACCCTGGACGCTGGCAAAGCTGCGTAAAAGCGAGGGAGAAGATAGCCATGCCGGGGAGCGATTAGGTACGGTTCTTTATAATCTTGTGGAGGCATTGCGCCTGGTGGCCTATCACTGCGCCCCGTTTCTCCCGGCAACGGCTGAAGGGATCGCTAAACAACTGGGCATCAGCATAGCTACTGGTGAACATTCGCGGGATATCTCTCGAGAAGCTGAGGAAGCTAGTTGGGGACGCTATCCAGCCGGGACGAGCGTGCAGCCTGGTGGGGTATTGTTTCCTAAGATCGAACTGCCCAAATGATGAGCCAGGGCGGGGGCAAGCCCAGCCCTGGCTTGTGCGAGCGCGATCGTGAATCAGAGAGCTATTCCGGTGGCTCAGTATGAATAGCAATTGATCCCAGGTTGGGGTATTCCATGCGGAGGGAACGTTTGATTTCCTCGGCCTGGATATGCGCCTGGCTCAAAGGAGTGTGCGGGTCAAAAAAGGTGTGCAGGACAAGATCAAGCTCCTGGTTCGTATTGCCATGCGCGCCATTCGTTTGTTCTAACAAAGCCGTTGCCGGTTGATAGAGGTGAACATCATGCGCGCTGCCTTTACCCGCCACCACGTCGGCAAGTTCCACGATATGTTCTGCCATATCTTGATAATAGTGTGTGACATCCTTGCGACGCACAACTGCCTCAACGGGCGCTTCTAGATGGGTGGTTACACGCCCAACGAGGGGATTGTTTTGCAAGATGGCCTGTTCCAGGCGACTGGCTATAGCGTGCGCCTCCAGCAAATCGATATCGGCATGGACTTCGATGTCAAAATCGGCTTCCAGCCGTCCGTTGACCTCGCGCGCGTGAATATCGTGCGCGTGAACGCCCTGTAACTCCGCCAGGTAATGGATTTGATCGATCAGCGTTTCGCCCGGCGAGGCGGTTGGTTCGACGTGAACCATCACATCAACGTCGCTTTGTGGCGAAACGGCATGTGCGCCCGAAATGGCGGCTTGCTCAACCTGTTCGCTGAGGCTGTGTATCTGTTCAAAGGTATAGGTACGCGGCGCGCCAATCACCACGTCGGCAAAGAGCTTATTACCGGCTCGCCGCTCGCGTATCCTGCGTACCTCGGTCACGCCCTCCACCTGCGCGATGGACGACTCGACTTGCTTCGCCATCGTATCGGGGGCGCGGTCAAGCAGCGCATCTACCGTTACTTTGAGCAATCGCATGCTGGCCCAGATCACGATGGCGGAGACGCCCAGCGCGGCGATAGCATCGGCCTGTCCAAACCACGCCGGTAACGAGAAACTTTGTGTCAGTCGCACCACCAGCAGACCAGCAATGACGACAGCGGAACTCCAGATATCAGTGCGGAAGTTCAGCGCGTCGGCTTCCAACGCCTGGCTGCCCAACCTGTGCGCCACGCGCATCATGGCGCGCGAGCGCGTAAAATCGACGGCGATAGCGATCAGCATCACCAGAAATGCCCAGATGCTGGCGTCAACATGCCCTTCATTAAGGAGCAGGCGACGCACCGACGCGTAAATGACCCACAACGCTGTAAGCATGAGCAGGCCAGATTCGATAAAAGCCGACAGGTTTTCTACTTTTGCATGTCCATAGTGATGGGTCGCGTCAGGAGGACGGTCGGCCACGCGAACAGCGAAGAAGGTCAGCAATGATGCCACCAGGTCCAGACCGGAATGGGCCGCTTCCGCCAGTATACCCAGGCTGCCCGTTAGCAAGGCTACCACGATCTTGATGGCCGTCAGGCCGATGGCCGCTCCCACGGACCATAGAGCCACTCTTTTCTTCTGGCGCTGAATATCTTTCACAGGTATCATATGTGTAATCTCAACCTTTTAATCAAACAGGCGCAACAGGCCTTATCTGCCAGTACAACTTCACCTATTGTAAGCAATGTTGGTTCATAGAGCAAGCATTTCCGGCGCTCATGTGCCTTCTGGCTATGCCACCCAGTAATGCGAGATGAATAACACAATGTTGATTGTGAAGAGCGATAGCGAGACAAAAACCAGCGCCCATTGATAGAAACGTTCGCGTTTGCTCCATAGTGCCAGCATAGCCATAACTGGAAAGAGGATCAGCATATAGCGTGGCTGCGATGTGAGGGGTTCGATTTGCTGGGGGAAACTGAGCGTGAAAAAGGCCACTCCGGCAGCGAAAAGCGCGTAATGGAGCGACATTCGTCTCCAACCGATAGCTAAAACGGCTAATGGGAAAAGCGTAAATGTCAGGTCAACCGCATTTTGCAGGTACGCCACGCTGGAGACGCCTCCCTTAAAAAGATGGCCTATCGCGGCAGCGATGCCTACCCAGGGGAAACTGAGGTTACGATGCCAGCCATAATTAGATTCCTGCGCAATGAAAATCAGCGCGTTGCCTTTCGTAATTTTGAGGAAGAGCATATACGCAACCAGGCCGAGCAGAATCAAGACAATGGGCAGCAGCGCGTTGATTTTTTCACACCAGGAATGCGAACCGCGCTGCGTTGGCGTCCAGAAGCGCTGGATGTAGACGACCAGAAATGGTATTGCCAGTATTAAACCGGTTGAGCGTGTGGCGGATGCCAGCAGACCAAACAGTCCAGCCAGCCACCAGTCAAGCGCGTTGCCCCGGCGTAATACCAGGAAAAGCGCCAGCGTCAGCAAAAGAAACAGCGATTCTGTATAACCCGCGAAGAAGAAAAGTGCATAGGGATAGAATGACAGGAAGAACAGCGCGCGCCGCGCAATGCTCGCTTCAAAATCCTGTGCCAGCAGGTTGTAAAGGAGTACAAGCACAAAATAGAAACAGATATTCGACAATAAGAGGCCCGCGAAATAGTAAGCATCAGGAAAAAATCCACCCAGCAGCAGCCCACCAAAGTGTTCCAGTACAGGCCAGAATGGGAAAAATGCCGTGTCAGGAACAAACCTATAGCCATGATGAGCGATATTTACGTAAGCGACAGCGTCAAAATGGAACCACGCTCGCAGACAGGCATCAGGCTTGGCAAAGCAATTGATAGAAGCAATCTGTCCTTGTTGGGGAAAGAATACGATAGCAAGCGCGCTAATCAGCAGCATTACCAGGCGGCTCAGCATGAAAACCCAGGCCGCCTCTTTCCATGCTGCCCTTCCTATTTTCATGTTTTGCATAGTACACTTCCCATCTTTTCTCTTCTTCTCACGCTTCACGCCACCCACTGGCCGCAGACGAAGAGTATCGTAAATGTAAGAAAACAGCCGGCCGATAGTGGCAGGTACACCCGGTGAAAACGACGGTTTTCTCCCCATAATGCGGCGATCACGGCTACTGGAAAAAGCATCAACAGATAGCGCGGTTGCGACAATAAGGGGCTATCGGTCTCGATCGGGAAACTGAGTGAGAGCGCGGCCAGTACCAGCGAAAATAGCGCGTAGTGCAAGGGAATGCGTCTCCATCCAAAACCCAGAATGAGCAATGGAATGAGCGTAAATACGAAGGCAACGCTTTCACCCCAGAAATGAACGCTTGAAGTCACCGAGAAAAATGCGCGCCAGATCAGGGAGAGCGTAGCCCAGGGAAGGCTAAAATGGCGGTGCCAGTAGTATTTTTCAACAGCGCCGAAAATAAAAGGATCGCCCTTTGCAAAATACAGGTAGACAAGATAGGCTACCACCCCCGCGGGAATCAAGACGATGGGTGCCAGAGCATTCAGTTTCTCTCTCAATGAAAATTGAAGTCGTTGCGTTGGTACCCAGAAGCGTTGAAAATACAACACCAGGTAAGGAATAGCTAAAGCTACTCCCGAAGAGCGGGTCAGCGATGCCAGAAACCCCAGTAATCCAGCAAACCACCAGTCGCGCGCTCCTCCGCGGCGCAGTACCAGAAATGTGGCTACACACAGAAGCAAAAAAAGCGATTCGGTATAGCCCGCGAAGAAAAACAGGGCGTAGGGAGCAAAGGACAGGTAAAAGAGCGCGCGCCGGGCAGTACAGGCATCAAAGTCCGCGGCGATCAACTCGTAAAGCAATACCAGCACGATGTAAAAACAGAGATTTGATAGCAGGAGGCCAGCGATATAATAGGAATCAGGGTACGCGCCTCCAAGGAGAAGGCCGGCAATATTTTGAAGGAGCGGCCAGAGTGGAAAGAAAGCGGTATTCGCTCTGTCCGCGTATCCGCGAGCAGAGATAGAAACAAAGTGCGCGGCGTCCCAATGATACCAGGAAAAGAGTAAAATATTCCGGCCTGCCGCATCATGGCTGTACAGCATGGATAGATACCGTGCAGGTATGCCAGCGTTCGAGTATTGTAATAACTCCACAGAAAGAACTGTGAGCATCGTTATGACCAGGAGTATTACACGGCTCAGAAAAAATACCCGCGCCGCCTCTTTCCAGGCTATGCGACGATCTTGCATGATGGCCTTCTACGGCTAAGGAAACATCGCGTCCCTACATCTTATACCTTCCCAATCACTACTTCTACGCTGTATTGCTCCAGTTTTTTCAGCGCGGTGGGCGAGATGGCCTCGCGGTAAAACTCGTCCGAGATGTGGGCTGGTGGCTGCGCAGTCTCGATGGTGAGCCTGTCAGCCAGTGTCTCTGCCTGCACCGTGGCGCTATTGCGATTGAGCATTTCGGCCAGTTCCGCGCTGGTGTAGAGCGTCAGCTTGATGTGATCCTCGATCTTGAGACCCGCTTTCTTGCGCATATCCTGCACATAGTGCGTCAGGTCGCGCACCAGCCCTTCTTCGCGCAGTTCGGGCGTGATAACGGTCTCGAGCGCCACCACGTAGCCCTGTTCTTCCGCGGCTACGAAGCCGGGCCGCGCCGTAGCGATCACTTCAATCTCGTCCGAGGACAGGACGACCTGCTGACCGTCGAGTGTGAATTGCAGCGACCCGCTCTCGCCCAGTTCTCGAGCAGCCTGTTGCGCACCGCGCGCATCGAGCGCCTTGAACTTTGCCAGGATTTTTTGCACCAGTGGACCGTATTTCGGTCCAAGTACCTTCACCTGCGGTTTGAGTGTGTAGGCCAGCATATCGCTGTCGCCGCTCATCAAGCGCAATTGCTTGATGTTCAGTTCTTCAAGCACCTGACCTTGCAGGCGTTGCAACGCTTCCTCTTCGCCGCCATCAGCGACCCGCACATAGAGCGCGTTCAGGGGCTGGCGCACTTTGATCTGCGCTTTCTCACGCGCCGAGCGTCCCAGACCGACCACGCGCATTACAAGATGCGTCTCGCGAGTCAGCGTTTCGTCGAGCAGCTCTTGATTGACCTGCGGCCAATCGCACAGGTGGACGCTGGCCGGAGCCTGCGGGTTGACGTTGCGCACCAGGTTCTGGTACAGCTCTTCCGTTACAAATGGCACGAATGGCGCGAGCAGGGTCACGAGCGTCGTCAGGCACTCGTAGAGCGTGAGATACGCTGTGACCTTGTCATCGTCCATATCCGTTTTCCAGAAACGTTCGCGGCTGCGCCGCAGGTACCAGTTGGACAGGTCTTCCAAGAAATCCTGCACGGCTGAGGCCGGTTTGGAGCTGTCGTACACCTCCAGCCCACCGGTGACGGCGCTGATGGTTTGTTGCAGCTCGGAGAGTATCCAGCGATCAAGTTCGCTGCGCTGCCCGGCTGGCAGGGTATAGCGCGTCGGGTCGAAAC